>CACYJD010000159.1 GCA_902774655.1 uncultured Erysipelotrichaceae bacterium
GACCGAGCCTCCTTGTTAGATGGTTACGTATAGGCGACTCCCTATGACCGATCGGGCCGATGCTCATTGACATGGGCTAGGTACAGCCAAAGAGCTAGGGAGGATGGTTTTATGGAAATAGTTGTAATTTTCATGACTATTTTATTGCTATTAATAATAGCCATAAACGAAAAAAGGGATGATTAGCTCCAACTAAGAATCCTCCCTATACGTAACTATTGTTACATCATTATTATACAAATTTATATGAAATTTGAATAGATTAATGCCTTTTGATAGATAATTATTTTAAGTTTTTATATAATTATCTCACTATGGAAACCAAGATTGTTATCAAAGGTGCAAAAGAGAATAATTTAAAGAATATTGATTTGGAATTACCAAAGAATTCTTTAATTGTCTTTTCTGGTTTATCAGGAAGTGGTAAGACCACTTTAGCATTTGACACCATCTTTGCGGAAGGCCAAAGAAGATATATGGAATCTTTATCTTCTTACGCTAGACAATTCTTGGGAAGCTACGATAAACCAAATGTTGATAGCATTGATGGGTTGTCGCCAAGTATTGCCATCGATCAAAAAAGTGTTTCTCATAACCCCAGAAGTACTGTGGGAACAGTTACGGAAATCTATGACTATTTAAGATTATTATTTGGACGTATCGGTATTCCATATTGTCCAAACCATCATGAACCAATTATTTCTTTTTCCCCATCAATGATGACGGATATTGTTTTGGAATATCCAGAAGGCACGAAGATGCAATTATTAGCGCCTGTCGTGCATCATGAAAAGGGAACACAAAAAGATATTTTAGATAAGATTAGAATTAATGGTTTTTCTCGTCTGCGTGTTGATGGAACTTGTTTGACGATTGAAGAAGTTCCAGAACTAGATAAAAATAAACGTCATGATATCGATATTATTGTCGATAGAATTATCGTTAAAAAAGAAAATAGAACTCGTATTTATGAATCCATTGAAACCGCATTAGATTGGTCTCATGGTTTATTAGTGCTTTTAACTAGTGAAGAAGAAAGAATTCTTTCTGATAAACATACATGTCCAATATGTGGCTTCTCTGTCCCAAAAGTGGAACCGAGATTATTCTCTTTTAATGCTCCTTTAGGATTCTGCCCAGACTGTAAAGGTCTTGGCATGAAAAGAGAAGTGGATGTTGATATTCTTGTTCCGAATAAAGAATTATCCATTAATCAAGGGGCTATTAGATGGTATAAAAACACGATTGGCACTAAAAATATTGAGTGGCAAGAGTTTGCTTTACTTTGTAAACTCTATCACATTGATATGAATAAGCCTTATAAAGACTTAACCGAAAAAGAAAAAAATATCATCTTAATCGGTTCACCAGAACCACATAAATATGAAATCACTTCCATGAACGGAAATGTCATGCATAGAAATGGTTATATTGAAGGTGTGAAAACAAGAATTGACCGTCTATATAACAACACAAGTTCTGACATGATGAGAGAGATGTTTGAATATTATGTGAGAGATAAAGAATGCACAACTTGTCACGGCGCTAGACTTAATAAACAAGCTTTGTCCGTTTTAATCGACGGAAAAAATATTGATGAAGTCACTCATTTACAACTCAAAGAATTAGTGAAATGGGTGGATGATTTACCAAATCGCTTAAGCGAAAGCCAAAAGACTATCGCTGATATGGTTTTAAAAGAGATTCATAACCGTGCCTCTTTCTTATGCGATGTCGGTTTAGAATATTTAACCTTATCCCGTATGGCTATGACCTTAAGCGGTGGTGAATCTCAAAGAATTAGATTAGCCACTCAAATCGGTAGTAAACTGACCGGTGTTTTATATGTTTTAGATGAACCATCGATTGGTCTACATCAAAAAGATGACCAAAAACTCATTTCCACAATGAAGAAAATGAGGGATTTAGGTAACACTTTAGTGGTTGTCGAGCACGATGAAGAAACCATTAGAAGTGCGGATTATATTGTCGATATCGGTCCAGGCGCTGGTGTACATGGTGGTGAAGTTGTCGCTGCGGGTGATATCAAAGCTATTGAAAATAGCAAGAATAGCATTACTGGACAATATCTTGTTGGTAAAAAATATATTCCGATTCCAAAGATTAGAAGAAAAGGAAATGGAAAGTTTATTAAAATAAAAGGCGCGAAGAGCAATAACTTAAAGAATGTTAATGTCGACATTCCTTTAGGATGTTTTGTTTGTGTGACCGGTGTTTCCGGAAGTGGCAAGTCATCATTAATTAATCAAACTTTATATCCTTTTATTCAAAGGCATTTTAATGAAAACGCAGATGTGACTTTAGGTAAGGTTGATTCCATTGAAGGAATTGATTATTTAGATAAAGTCATCGATGTGACCCAAGATCCAATTGGAAGAACTCCCAGAAGTAACCCCGCTACATATGTCAAATTATTTGATGATATTAGAGATTTATTCGCGGAAACTGTGGAAGCCAAAGCCCGTGGATTTGATAAAGGAAGATTCTCCTTTAATAATCCAGGAGGAAGATGTGAAAC
>CACYJD010000160.1 GCA_902774655.1 uncultured Erysipelotrichaceae bacterium
AATGGTGTAGTTGATTCAATTATAATTGTGCCAGCATAACTTCCAGAGCCTAATCGTATAGTGCCAACTGTGCCATCAACATCAAGACTTGTATAACTATCAGTTGAAACAGCAGTAACAGTAACTCCGGTGGTTGTGCTTTGAGTAGATTTATTGTTAACAATATTGTAGGTAACAGATCCAATTAGGACCTCTTCTTCAATACCCGGAATAATTACAGATCTAGAATTATTAACTGTAATATCTTGGGTTTCAGTTGCTTCATTAAATGAAATAACTATTTGTTTGTTTGCAACCTTTAATTGTGTATCAAGTGATGGAGAAAAACTAAATTCGGATTCATGGTCTGTATATGAATATTCATCATAACTGGTATCAGAATATACACGATAAATTACTAAACCAGTTGGATCAAAGCACTCTCCAGCTGTATAAGTGACTTTATCAGGTGCGGTTTTAATTGTGAAATAATCAAATGCCTTAACAACAATAGTATATGTGGCTGTTTTTGTGACATTTGATTCAGTATAAGAAACGGTGATTGTTTTTTCACCGATAGTAGACATATTTGGAGTAGATATACTAGTTGGAGTAACTGTCTTACTTGCATGAACCGTATAATTTGCTGTAACTATAAGACCCATAGATGTAAAAGCCTCGCCTAGAAGGAAGGATTTTTTAACATTTTCAGTGTTCAAAGAAATACTAGATAAAACATTAGTAGGAGTGGTTTCATAAGTAACAGTTATCCCAGCAATTCTTCTATGACCAGAGTTACCGTCGATTGTAAAAGTAATAGACTTTGCTTTTCCTGACCAATTAGGAGATGTGAATGTACCCTCATTAACAGTGATTGAATTAGATCCATCACTGCTTCCAAAACTAAGTGTAATTCCCACTATATTCTTGCTAGAGGAAACTGTGAATGTACCGCCTCCATAAACTCTTACAGCAGATCCTTTATCATAATATTTAGGATCATTCGATCCGGTGCCTTTTGAAAAAGATATAGAGCAATTCGAGCCATCAACTGTAGATACTGTATCCGTATCCGAAAAACCTTGTTCGCTCATTGTAATTGTTTCTGAATCAACATCAACTGGTGGAGTATCGCCTCCAGAAGATGTTACTGTAATAGTTTTCGAAGCACTCCCGTGACCTGCACAAGTAGCGGTAATGGTTGCTTCACCAGCAGTAACACCAGTAACAACACCCGAACTATTTACAGTAGCAATTGCGTTACTACTACTAGACCAGGTCGTTATGGAATCACTTTGCGTACAAGAAGCGCTTAGTGTAATTGTGTTGCCAACTTCAACTGTGCTATCACCTGTAATTGTAACTGTATGAGTCACAGGTGTAGGGGTGTCGCCACCATGGGTCTGAGCATAATTGGATCCAAATATCTTATCTGCCCATTCTGGATGGTCGACAAATGGATTTCTATTACCTTGTTTAGTTTGAATAACATCATTTCTATCGGTTTCTTTATCACTAACAGGGTCTAAAACATGCCATTTTTTAACTAATTCTAGACCATATTCAGTCATATAGACTTTTGCATCGCTATAAGTGTTGGAAAAAATCTTTCCACCATCATCGGATGTTGCATGTTTACTTGTACCGCCATATCTAGTAGCAAAGTACATATAAATTCTTGCAAAATCACCTTTATATTGATCATCTGGTTCAAATACTGTAGTTACACTAATACTTTTACCATTAATAGATTTAGGCGAACCAGATCTAGATTCACCAGCTACTTGATAATTTACTCCACCAGAAGTTTTACTTGTAATTGTCCACTTATCATACTTTTTAGAAGTATCCACTTCACCAAATGCATTATTAGTGCGGATGTTATTAATGTATCCATCGGTTGGCACAAGATGAACTAAATCGGTATACCCGTTATCTGATTCGCTTCCATTAAACCATGATTTAGGGACTGAATGTTCACGGTTATAACAATCACCGGCTTTCGAATAATTACCACATTGATCTGTGCTATAAGTAAAATCACATCCACCATACATATCCCAAATTTTATTAGTGGTACCTGGAACAACATCAGAATCTCTATATACTGTCCATAATTGAGAATACGATAAATGAATTGTGTTTGAATTGATTTTTGTTTGTAAAATATCTAAAAACGCTATTCCACCACTAGCAATAGTAGATGCATTTGTCGTAGCCCAACTATCCCAATAATTAGAAGATGAAGCATTTGCTTGGAAAGGTTTATCGCTTTTATTAAATAATTGGATTGAAGTACCAATCGAGGCAAATGAAAATAAAGCGCTAAGTCCAATAATACCTAAAATGCTTCTTTTACTTTTCATAATTTATTCGCGTAATGTTAATTATAAGTGTTTTATAAATATAAAAAAGAACAAAGTTTTTGTTCCTTTTTATCGATATAATCAATGGTTTTGATTAAAAAAGGCTCGACTAGCGAGCCTTTAATATTAGTTTTTTAACTATTTTGCAAACTTGAATGCAGCTTTACCAGCATAACGTGCTTTATCACCAAG
>CACYJD010000161.1 GCA_902774655.1 uncultured Erysipelotrichaceae bacterium
AACCAGATTCACGAAGGTCACTAAGCATTGGTTCACCACCACGTTGTTCAACGTTACGGTTAAGCTGAGCGACAGCGATAATTGCAATCTTCAGTTCAAGAGCAATCTTTTTTAATGTTTGAGAAATTTGTTGAATTTCTAATTGTCTATTTTGCTCTTTTCCCATCTTGTTTGGTGAAATAAGACCTATATAGTCCACTATAACGAGTGCTAAGTCAGGTTCTTTAGCTTTAAGCTTTCTAACATTAGCAACTAAGTCTAATAATTTAATACCAGATGTGTTGTCGCAATAAATCTTTAATCCACTTAAAACATTGCAACCTTCTTTAATTCTTCTTCTAACGGCTTCATTTAAACCATAACCAGTAACTAATGAGTTATGAGAAATACTAGTTTCTCCCGCAAGAAGTCGCTTAAATAAGTCTTCTGCAGGCATTTCTAGTGAGAAATATGCAACAGGGTAGCCTGTCTAGCAGCTAAAACAACTAAGTTACCTGGTTGGAAACCGTGGGTATATTTATTTAATCTTGGGAAACCTGTAGGAATTCCAGTAACTGTATCATCGGTATCACTAACTTTTAATACTTCTAATTGTTTATAAAGTGAAGCAGTAACATCTTTAGCAGATCTAAAACCTGCAATGTTACGTCTTTCAGTAACTAAAGAGATGTCGTGCTCGCTACTAGTTAAGAAATCATTAACATTAGAGATGTCGTGCTCTAGATAATTCTTTTGAATGTTACCTAAAGTAAGTAAGAACGAACGTAAAATAGCCTGATCTTTGATCATTTGAATATGAGCAGGAATATTCTCAAATGTAATAACACTATCAATTAGTTCAAGTAAATATTCAGCACCACCAGCAACTTCAAGTTCTTTGGCGTTAGTTAATTCATTAATAATTGCTTGAACGTCTACTTTTTCATTTCTAGCAAATAGGCGTTTCATTGCGGAGAAAATTGCACGATTATTTTTGTTAGCAGGATAAAAATCAGTGGTATCTAAATTGGAAATACCTTCATTTAAAATAGCGTTGGAGCGAATCATTGCGCCTAATACGGCTTTTTCAGCTTCATCGTTATGTGGTAGTAAGTTTAACGGTATTTGTGTATCCATCTTTTTATTTCTTTTCACTAACGTGAACAGTAACAACACCATTCACACCTTTAAATAATTCAATTTCTAATTTTGTATATCCTAATCTATCAACTGCAGTTTTATCTATGAATTTTCTTTTATCTATGACAATGTCATATTTACTTTTTAATTGCTCTTCGATTTGCTTGGTGGAAATAGTGCCAAACATTTTTCCATCCGCACCAGTATTAGCGGTAAATTCGACGACAATACCCTCTAATTTCTTTGCAACTTCTTTAGCAATTCTAATATTCTCTTGTCTTTTTGCTTCTTTATCAGCGTTTTGTTGATCGAGAACTTCTTGTGATCTCGCAGTTAATTTAACTGCTAATTTATGAGGGATAAGATAGTTGGCAGCATATCCATCTTTCACATTTACTGTTTGGCCGGCTTTACCGATTCCTTTAACATCTTTTAATAAAATTACTTCCATGCTCCCTCCGATCCGCTTTCGCCTATAGATTTAGCGTCATCTAAATATTCATTGAGAATACCAAGTAGTCTCTCTTTTGCTTTTTCAATTGTGGAATCTTTATAAATTCCAGCAGCCATAGTGAAGTGACCTCCACCATGCATTTTTTCTGCTAATAATTGGACGTTAACTGTGCCATCACTACGGCAGGAAATCTTAACGTCTTTTTGATTTATCTTACCAATAACAAATGATGCACGAACGCCTCTCATTCTCATACATTGGTTAGCAACCTTACTAAGTGTAGCGTCTTCAACAGGATCCTCTTCGTCACTTGTACAAACAACAACACCAACTTCAGGAGTGAATAATGTTGAAGTAATCTTAGTAACAAGCATATATTCTTCAAATTCATCCTTAAGGAAGTCGTCTGCTTTAGAGTTATCCGCACCAAAGTCTTTTAATACGGTACAAGCTTCAAACGTTCTAATACCTGTTGTTTTTGCTTTGAAGTATTGAGTGTCCATAAAGATACCTGAAAGCATAATTGTCGCGTATGTGTTTGGAATAGTAATTCTTGGATTACTAGAAGAGAAACGAATAAGTTCTGCAACCATTTCGGAAGCACTAGAAGCACTAGGTTCAACATAGTTGAAGACAGGATTATCAATGAATTCTTCACCTCTTCTATGGTGGTCAATAACCATGATACGGCTGGCTTTTTCTAATACTTTAGGTGCCATTGTCATACTAGGTTTATGGACGTCGCAAACAATAATCAAGGTGTTTGGTTTAACTTTATCAACAGCATCATCAGGGCTAATTGTAATCTTCGCCAATTCATCTCTAGAGAATGTTGCGGTTAATGCACCTCTAGTCTTGGATTCTGTTCGATGTGGGTTATAAACAATTTGTGCAGGCTTTTTAGCGTAGTCACACATTGCTTTCATACCTAAACATGAACCGATAGCGTCCATATCCGCCATATCATGTCCCATAATAAGGATATTTGAACTAGATTTAATAAGTTGTAAAACAGAGTCAGACATAACTCTAACTTTGACTTTATTACGAGTTTCAACAGCTTCAGTTTTACCACCAAAGAATTGAAGTTCTTCGCCGTATTTAGATAAAACAACTTGGTCACCACCACGAGAAGTAGCAATTTCCAAAGCATTAACAGCCATTTCGTTAAGTTTTAAAACATCTGGGAAGTTATGAGCAATACCTAATGAAATGGTAGGTGGAATATCTTCCTTTTCACCAATCTTATGAATGATATCTAATAA
>CACYJD010000162.1 GCA_902774655.1 uncultured Erysipelotrichaceae bacterium
TAAGCTACATCACTATGGCGTTAATGATTCAAGTATTCACTGGTTCATTATTCGGATGGGTCTTTGGATGGACATTCATTCTTTATGGATTATCAGTCGGATCTATATTCCTTGCGATTAAAGACCGTAAAGTCACAAGCTTCTTATTCCCAGTGTTCATTGTTGCAACATATTGCTTAATCGGTTTTATGGGTCTACATTATGACTTCCCTGGATTTGGATTATATTGGTTCTTATTCTTACTTATCCCATTCTTCTATATTATCTTTGGTAGAATCGATAAGTATAACGAAGACAAAAGACTCCACATCAAGAAGTAGTTAACTATTACCTATTTTAAAAGGGGTTCTGTTAAATACTGCGTGGAATAAATGTGGAAGGATTCCACCTTCCATTTAACAGTTTGTCTACAGCAATAAAAGAAAACCACCTTATAATAAGTTTGTTCGGATTAATTATAAGGAGGTATTTTTATTTTATCATATTTAAATTTATACGGACTAAATCTTGCCGATTTTGAGGAAGAATTACCAGAGATTTTTGAATCTGATGATGGATATACTGTATACCTAACTCAAAAGAAGGCAGATTATTGTCCGCACTGTGGATCAACGTCCATTTATGTGCATAATCATAGCTCGAGATGTTTTAAAACTAGGCACGATGAGAAAACAATCTTTAGGTTTGTTATTAAATATACAAGATGCAAATGTAATGATTGTTCAGCAACATTTACACCTAAATTAACAGGGATAAAGAAATATAATAAACATCTTGATCACACAAAAGAAAGAATTCTTGCAGCTTTTCGCTCAATGAAAACCTTTGAGAAAATTGCTAAAGAAAACCTTCTAACTAAAAGTAGAGTAATCCAAATATTTGACGAAGAATACAAATATATTTCTGCATTACCATTGCCTAAAGTTATGTGTTTAGATGAGATTAAATTTAGCACCGATTTTGATAGTAAGTATGTTTTGGTTATTTCAGATTTTACTACTGGCGATATAGTCGATATACTCCCATCTAGGAAAATCAATGTGATGAGGGAGTACTTTGCAAGTCGGTACGATGAACTGAAAAATGTTAAGTATTTAGTTACTGATATGTACGCAGGTTTTCAAACAATACATAATATGTATTTTAGCAAAATTCCTCATGTTATCGACTTGTTTCATGTGATTCAAGACTTATCAAGAGCGGTTAATAAAATTAGAACTGATGTCATGAATTCCCTAGAAGATGGTAGCGCCTGTAAGATATTTATGAAACAGAATTGGAGATTATTTCTAGCTCGATTATCAACTATCGATAGAAAGGTTCTAGATAAGACCTATAAGCACACAACTAGTGGGGTTGAAAAAGATTATTTTCATTGGATGCAAGATTGCATTGGGCAAAGTCTAATTTTTTACCACGCCTATCAATGTCTACAAGAAATGTATAAATACAATAGGTATTCAACTTACGAAGAGGGATCTCGCCATCTTCATAGAATAATTACTTTGCTTAAAGCTGACGGAAATAAAGAATTGATGACAGTCGCATCAACATATGAAAAAAACTTTGTTGGCATTGTTAATTGTTTAGATAAAAAGAGTCGTGATTTTCGCTATTCGACAGGAATTGCTGAGTGTATAAACAATCACATAAAAACACTTATCAAAATCTCCTATGGATGCGTAAATTACACTCGCTTTCGCAATCGAATACTAATAATATCGCGTTACAATAAACCAAATTTCAGAACATATTAAGCCAACTCAAATCCGAACATGATAAAACGTGGAATCGACGTTCCCTATTGGTAGTAATCATTCCACGTTTTATTTAACAGTTTTTTTCTGAATTGATATTTAATTCCACATCAATTCCACGCTCTATTTAACAGAGCCTTAAAAGGTCGCTTAGAGCTCTCTATAGCGACCTTTTGCGTATAGCTGGGATTATCTTACTGTATATTCAATTACTAGGCTGAATAGAGGTAAGACAGACCAATGGTTACTAGCATCAGTTGACGCATTCAATATCTTGATTGATTTAGCGTTAACAGTGTATGTAATGACGATTCCTTCATAGCCATCTGGTAACTTATCTTCAGTCATGGATACTTTGCCACTTATAATATCTCCTCCCACAATTGCGGTAGGTGTTACATTAGTTAACTGACTCTTAACGACGGTAACAGAGTTAATTAATACCTCTTTACCTTCTTTATCTAGGATAGTTAATTCAAAGTAACCTCCATTGCCTTCTCCGCTTTGATCTGGGAATAGGCACATACCTCCAGTTTGAGTAATAGGATAATTCTGGTTATAAACACTTGGTGGAGTGACATAACCATAAATAAGTGAGAATGTGTCCTTAGTATTAACTAAAACATTACCATATTCAGTGGTTTCGGTAGGTTGAGTGGATAATTGAGCGTTAAGCTTAACTTCTTCTTTAAATTCTGTTC
>CACYJD010000163.1 GCA_902774655.1 uncultured Erysipelotrichaceae bacterium
CTATAGGCATCATGTGTCTTTTTAGAATAATACTTATATAGTTCAGTGCAGTAATTTGAATCGCTAGAATTTTTAGCTATAAATAAGCTATGGAAATGGCTAAACATTTGTCGTTCAATAGTTTCTACTTTATCAAGCATACTATCGATTAAATAGGAGCGATATCTTGCATCCCAAAGTTCGGTATAGCTCTTAAATTCTTGCTTTGAATAGTTAAATTCGTTTAGAGGTCTATCAACAGTTTTGATGTGCTCAATTAAAGTAGCATATTTATCTATATACTCTTTTGACACAACAGCATTTTTAACTAAATAATCAATAAGTTCTCTATTAAATTGGAAATAATGAGGGCAAGATAGCATCATTCCATACATATCTTCGTCACTAGCGCATTTTTTAAGTTCTTTTCCGCCGTTTGGTGCATCTCCAACGATGTAAAAAAGATTCTCGGCTCTAGTTAGTGCAACATAGAAAATGCGAGCGTGTTCATTTATTACTTCATCTTCCTCTTCGGTTGATAAGTTATTAACTAAATGAGGTAGTAATTTAGTATGAACAGGTTGTATAACACCTAGTTCATCAATGTTGTGATAACCAAAGTTGTAGTATGGTAATAAAATACCGTACTTTTTAGTATATAGATAATCGGGTTTAGTTCGATTGCTTCCACTAGTGAGTTTATTGTATGAATTTGGACAATATACAATCTTATTTTCTAATCCTTTAGAAGCAAATATAGTCATCAAATCAACTGCATTGGAGTTGTATTGAACTGTTTCGCTTTCTAAATCTAAATCATGCGATTCGAGGTCTTCAAAGAATTGCACGAATTCCTTCAATCCTTCTCCGGCTTCTTCTTGGGAACGTATTATTTGATAAAGGGATTCTATTTTTGCAATGTTATCTTCAACTTTATCTAAGAAATAAAGATCTTTAATAACTCTAAAATCTTCGATCAGATTCAAGAAGATAGAATTGAATGAATTGCCCCTATTTCTTTCAATAAAACCATCAAGATCTCGGCTAATTTGGTCATTTTCAATTGGTGAAAGGTCACCAGATTTAGCTGGATAAATGATCTTTAATAAATCTTCATCGTTGTAACGATATACGTAACTTCTCGCAACGCTTGCAAATAAATGAGGTACATCCACTTCTTCCCCGCCTAGTTTATAGGAAACTAATCTAACAAGGGATTTTAAAAGAATAATAGGATTGACTTTAGTTAATTGAACTTTGCTAGTGTTATTTAATGGGATATCGTGATTATTGAAGACCTCTTGATATAAATCAAATGCAGATTTTACACGTGTTAAAATAACGAAATCTTTGTATTCACATGGTCTAATATGTGGATTCGAAGATCTATCATAAACTAAGAAACCATCCTTAATTTTATTTTTAATGTCATTAGCGATTGCTTCGGCTTCCCATCGCTTAGTATTTCCTGTATTATCTTCTGACACTCCTGAAGAAGAAATGATTCTGCGTATACCACTATTTGAAAATGGTTCACTATATAAATTAACCTCCTTATCATAATGGAGTTGCTCGTTATCATCTTTATAATTGATATCGCTATGTTCCAAGCGCATATAGTTTTTGCACACATAGTTAATATCACTAATTAATTTTTGCGTTGAACGATAATTCTTATTCATGAAAATAACATCATGACCATTTTTTCCATCTATATATTGATCTTGTCTATGCCTAAATAATTGAACATTAGAATTCATGAAACCATAGATAGATTGTTTGGCATCGCCAACACAAAATACATGACTTCTTGTGCCTTTTTTATTTATTTGAGTTAGTGAATCAATAAATTCTTCTTGTAGATCATTTGTATCCTGATACTCATCAATCATGATGTATTTAAAACTTGTTCTAATCTCTTCTGCTACGTCCTTAAATTGGTCCTCTTTTACCAAAGACAAAGCCATAAAAGCAACATCACTAAAAGTAAACGAGTTAGTTGTTCGTTTATACTCGAATAATCTCTGGTTTAGCTTCTCCACTATTTCGAGAAGTAAATCTATATCTTTTTCAAAGTATTTTAGTTTCTCAAACTCATTGCTAAGTTTTGAGCCAACATCTTTTAAATAGTGAAGAGCTGAATCTTTTGTGCAGAACAAAAGGCGGAGTCTATTAAAGATGGGTTTGGAGTGAGCATCATCTGCATCAATTTCTCTGCCCGATTTCTTTGTTGGAGCGGCTAATAAATCTTCGTAATGTTCATCGAACGTGCTTGCTTCCTTAATAAATTCTTCGCCTTCCATATCAAGAAGATCGACAATCTTCGTATAAAGAGGATTTACAACATTGTCGTTTCTAAATTTATAGTTCTTATAATCTATTCGAATAAGCTCATCATTTTTAAAAACATTACTTAATTGGTTATAGTCTGCTTTATCTATAACGACTTGGTACTTATCTTCAAAAATAGCATC
>CACYJD010000164.1 GCA_902774655.1 uncultured Erysipelotrichaceae bacterium
TTCTTCTATAAAGTTGCTGAAAGTTCAGCTAATGAAAAGTTAAATAATTTCGTTTATACGTATTATTATCAAAAGACAAAAGACATTCTATCTAGCAACAAGAAATTAGAAAATTACGCTCCACTTATCGCTAGATATTGTTCAACTTTATTTGCTAAAGAGATTAACTTCTGGATATTAACTAAAAGAAGAGAAAAGACAGGATCATTGATTAAAAGATTCGATATTATATGGAAATTCTTCACAACTTCTTATATTACTGAATCTAAAAAAGCAGCCTTCTAACATAAAAATATTTTTATTTTTAATAAATTAATGATATTATCTAGACATCCATATTAGAGAAGTACACGTGTGATTGACTTCAATCACTAATATGGGGATAGAGATTGAAACCTATTCTCCAGTAGGAGGATTTTTTATGAGAAAAGAAGACGTTGCATCCTTTATTGTCTACACATTAATGCTCACAATCGCATTACTTGTTGGACTTTTTGTAATTAGACCACTTTTTACTACTGGTTCCGCATATAACATTTCAATGAACCAATATTTATTTGTGTTCCTTAACTTATTGGGCGCAATTATATTTAATGTTGTTTTGTTAGAACTCGGTCACCTAATTGGTGGAAAGATTGGCAAATATAATATTATTTCCTTTAACGTCTTAGGTTTTTGCTTTTATAGAGATGACAAAAAATGGAGATTTGGATTTAGAAGTTTTGACGGATTAACCGGAGAAGTAAGACTCTCGCCTAAATCCGCCGAATCTAATCCAAAACCATACATTTGGATTCCTTTAATGCTTTACATTGTTGAACTTATTCTTTCTCTTGTTTTATATACTGCATTTAGAGATGCTAGCGCACCATTAGCAATTGCTGCGGTTATCTTCTTAACTGTTGCATCAATGATTAACTTATATAATTTCGTTCCATTTAAACTAGATTCTATGACTGATGGATATCGTTTGACTCTTGTAGCAAAGAAGACAAATATTGAAGCTTATAATGAGTTAATGAGAGTCGAACAACTACAAAGAGAAGGCAAAACAGCCGAGAATATACGTGTTTTTGATGAAATTACTGAATTTACAGCCTCAATTAACATGCTTTCTGTCTATGAGCTTTTAGCGAAAGAAAAATATGTTGAAGCGTTAGCTTTAATTGAGAAGATTATTGATGTCCCTGATCAAGTATCTTCAACTACTTACTATAGATTAATTGCTCAAAAGTTATATATCTTAATTAAAATGAAACCATTAAGCGAAGTTAGAAGCTATTATGATGGCCAAGTTGACGATAAGAATCGTAGATTCATATCAAACGACTTATCAATGGAATCAGTCAGAGCGTATGTGTTAATTGCTGGACTTCTTGATGATTCTGAAGGCGAAGTTCAATATGCTATGTCTAGAAAAGACAAAGCAATGAAACGCGCACTAAAATCTAGAGCAGAAGTTGAAGCAAAGCTCTACGATGATGCAATTCAGTTAGTTCTAAAACGTCACCCTGATTGGTCCGAACAATTAAAAGCGTAAGAAAAATGCCAGCGTTGCTGGCATTTTAATTTCTAATATTTTTCTTCGTATCTAGAGTTCTCTTCTCTAGGATAATCTTCATTGATAAGATCTTGTTCCTTCATAAAGAAGCGAACAGAGAACATTGTTTTCTTACAATATATAATTGATTCTTCATCAAGAAATAGATTTAAATCTAATTTTAGTTTTTTGCACAAAGTAGAAATATCACTCTTTTTGACTTCTTCATTTTTGCGAATTAAGGCTAGGTTCTCTCCTAAAATGCCAAATTTTTTGCAAAATTTTTCGTCATCATATTTAAGTTTTCTTTGAATGTAGTCTAACTTTATTGATGGTTTCATATTTCTTAATTAAATTAAAAATATTATAATCACTTAGGGAAATATTTTAAACAAATAGTTTAAATATAGACATAAAAAGGAGAAAAAAAGATGAATAAAGTTAAAATTATTACTGACTCAACAGCCGACTTAACTGAAGAACTATACAAGAAAAACGATGTTGTGGTTTTACCATTAAGTGTAAATATTGGCGAAGAAGTTTATTTAGATAATGTAACAATTACACCAGACGAATTATATAAAAAGATCGAAGAAAAAGGCATTCTTTCTAGAAGTGCTGCTATTCCACCTCAAGTAATAGAGGATGAATTTAAGAAATGGATAGATCAAGGATATGATGTTTTATTTACAGGCATTGGATCTACTATCTCTACAACCTATCAAAACGCAGAAATGACACTAGTAAATCTTCCTAAAGATCGAGTTTTCTTAATTGATTCTCGCAACCTATCAAGCGCGACCGGATTATTAGTCTTGAAGATGGCCAAGTTAAGAGACGAAGGTAAATCAGCAAAAGAAATCTATGATATTGTTAAAGAATTACCTGATAAATTGTCTGCTCAATTTGTNCATTTGCTACACATTCACCCAATGATTAAAGTTGTTGATGGCAAATTAATTGTCTTTAAAAAAGCTCGCGGAAAAATGGAAGTTGGTATTGATGAACAAATTGAAGTATTTAAGAACGATATCGAAAACGGTGGTATTGATTTAGATAACGTTATGATTACTCACTCTGGTATGGACCAACGTTTAATTGATTATTTTGTAAAGAGAGCTTCTGAATTTGTAAGCAAAGATATTATTAGAATTACTAGAGCAGGATGTGTTATCTCTACACATTGTGGCCCTGGAACAATTGGTATTCTATACATTAAAAAATAAATCTTAAATTGCTAAAAAAACGCATATTCTCCACTGAAATGCGTTTTTTGTTGCTTGATTATCGAATATTTAAATAAGAATTATATGCTTCTTTAGCATTTTCGAAGAAGTGGGCCGCTACAGCCATGAAATCCATTTTGTGGGTTTCACCTTCTCCTCTAATATGTTTGATGATTGCAACGTTATACCATTGAAGAGAAACGAATGTTCTCCATAGATAATATTTCTTTTTGTGATCATTTGTTAAGCTATCACCAAAGTAAGCTTTTAGTAATTCAAATCCTTCACTTACAAGGCCGTTGCCAAAACAGGCAATATCGTAAATTTCGGAGTTGTTCATCATGAACTCGAAGTCAATTACGTAATAATTATTATCAATTGATTTAACTATATTACTTTTTTGGAAGTCGTTATGAGATAAAACGAGTTTATCATTACTAAGATATTCGCGTTTTTCATATAGGTTCT
>CACYJD010000165.1 GCA_902774655.1 uncultured Erysipelotrichaceae bacterium
GCACATGGCCAGAAGTAAGTATGTACGCACAAAATGGTGTTGAATTCCTTGTCGAAGTTGATGGTGAAACTGTTATTAATGTTAATGGTGACATGCAACTTAATAAAGAAGGTAGAGGCGTTATTTACGAATAATTGAATTAAATCACAAAAATTGACGGCAGAGATGCCGTCTTTTTTTGTATTTTTAAATTATTAGTAATACAATATTTGCGAGGTATATAGTTATGGCTAAATATTCAAAAGAATATCTTGAGCAAAGATATAATAAATTAAAAGATTTGTTCCGCATCATGCTTCCATTAGGTATAGTAGCGGTTTCTGTTGGCTTTTCAGGATTTATTCCTACCATTGTTTTTTACATACTTTCATTAATTAGAGTAATTGAAATGGACGGAGATCCTGCATTTGGTTGGGAACTCGCGAAGGTTATTATTACATTTGTTAGTTTGATGGCTTTATGCGCTATTTTGTTAATTATAGGTATAGCATTAATAGTTATTAGAAATACTCTTATTAGAGTAAAGATGAATCACACTAAAAGAGCACTTGATGAAGCTACCGCAGATCTTGATGGCTATACTGAAGTCGTTGATAATCCAGAAGTAGTGGATAAAGAATAATGGATAAACTTCTTAAAAAGAATATTGATTCAATCGACAAAGAATCTTTCGTACATTTAAAAAGAAGGGAAGATATGGCCTTAAATGGTCAAAATCCTCGTTACATTGTTATTGCTTGTAGTGACTCCAGAGTAATTCCAGAAGAGATATTTGACGCTTCTATTGGTGAACTATTTGTTATTAGAACCGCTGGCAATACAATCGGTGAAAATGAACTAGCCAGTGTTGCGTATGGAATCAATCATCTTCACATCGATAAAATATTAGTTCTTGGACACACTCATTGTGGCGCGATTCATGGTGCGTTAACACATAATAAAGAACAGGAACTCGCCCCAATTATGTCTAAACTTGCTAAATCTATAGGCGAAGAACATGATGAAAAAGAAGCTAGTAAGGCTAACGCTAAATATTGGAGAGATTATTTACTTAAAAAATATCCTGATAAGGAAATAAAAGCAGGATTATACGATTTAGAAACAAATAAAGTTATCTATTTATAATAAAAGAAGATGCAATCGCATCTTCTTTTAATAATCTAAAGATTATTATTCTGCAATTAATTCGAATGTTCCACTTGAGGAAACGTTTTCACCTTTAGTGGCTAGTGAAATTGTTTTGCCACTAGCAATGATGGCTGTTTTTGCGACTGGGTCAACATTTTGCATGACATCAATAATTAATGTCTTTGTAGGTTTATCAAATGATGCCCATCCTGCGCCACTAACAGAGTGAGCGAGGATATCACAAATATATGAATCTAGGGAAGCGCTACAATCGATTTCCCCATATAAAGTCTTCTCAATTGTAAATTTAGCCTTACCAGTTTCGGTGTATGTTGTATCTTGATTTAAGACTAAAATCATATAGGTTTCTAGTCCGTTTACATTTAGACCAATTGAGAAGAACATTTTATTGTTAACAATATTAACTTGAACATTATCCATAACGATATAATTTGATTTGTAAGTATTTGAACCTAAAGGTTTGCCTGCAAATTGATAATGTTCGCCAAGGATATCACCATCTTTAATAGCGCCTTCAAGATCAGCTTCTGAAAGTGTGACTAGTGTACCTTCTACTTGTGTAGGGAGAAGAATAGTGTTTGTTTGATTGGCAATCTTTTGATTAAATCCTGAATCTTGATGTCTGAATGGAGCAAGATATCCAGCTTTATCAGTAATCTCGATTGATTCAAGATTAGCGTTATCAATTGTGGTTCTATCACTAGAACTTAAAGAGTCATATCCTCTTAATAAATACGAATTAAATGTCGCAAGTGTATTTTTAGTGCAGACGCCATTATTAAGCAATGTTTCGATCTTGGTGTCGATAGCGTCTAAACCAGTATCGACATATCTAGTTGTCTCTAAATAATTATCGTTTTTAACTGAGTTGGCTAGATTGATCTTTGCACTGATGGATTTATTCGAACATAAATCATATGTAAATAAATTGTTCTCTTTACAAGTAGTTAATAAATGGCTGATTAATGCATCAGAAGAGCCACCCATGTGACTAGCGAAGTCGTTATAAATATCGTTTTCTTTATAATAAAGTCTATTATTTGCGATGTTGCTATGAATTGATAAACCTGCTGCTGAGAAGAAACCTTCTAACATGGAATCATTCACGAACGCAGTTAAAGCATCCTTAAGCATTCCATATAGTCCAGGAATTTTACCAAATTTAAGATCTATAATCGTGAATATAAAAGCATTTTCGTTATCAATCTTGCCTTGTTCAAGCT
>CACYJD010000166.1 GCA_902774655.1 uncultured Erysipelotrichaceae bacterium
ATAATTACCAACATTGAATAACTTACTTGCAGCGTAAGAGAGATGTCCGAGGATGACAGACATCGTTTCATTTACTCTTAATTCAAATTGGTAAGTTAGTAGCATATTATTCCTTTCATCATCTTTGCAATATATGAGATTAATACTTTTGGTATAGTGGAGACATATACATGAAGATGATCTTTCATCCCGACTTCAATCTCTACGATTTCAAATCCTTTTTTGTTTCCCATCATCAGTGTTTAATACTTTCCATCGATATTTAGTAGACCAAACAATATGATAGTTAATGTTAAAAAGACATGTTCGTCCATGCCTTAA
The DNA here is from genome assembly GCA_902774655.1 of uncultured Erysipelotrichaceae bacterium. Lineage (GTDB taxonomy): Bacteria > Bacillota_I > Bacilli_A > RFN20 > CAG-826 > Fiminaster. The sequence goes on from CACYJD010000166.1 coordinate 322, forward strand.
TTAATCCATATCCATTTCCTATATATAGCATATCAAAAAAGTGGCATTTTTACCACTTAATAATTTAAAATTATTACAACATATTTTTATCACATATAGTGACGATTATAATTCTAACAACCAAGACTCATTTTTTTCTCGGCCGTTAAACAACCGAGGATTCCTATTTGATGTCATAAATTAATGATATAAGTGTTATTTACTTTTATAAGTGAACACTATCTTATCGATTGTGATTTGATAATATTCATTAACACTTTCTAAGATGGTTAGAGGTTTTATAACGCTGCTAGGATAGGTTACTCTATTAGTTTTCTTGGTGAGTGCTTTATCACTATAGAATTCTCCTACTATATACGCTCCGGTAAAAGTAACACTATCAGGAAGGACGACTTCAAAGTGATATGTAGTCTCTGGAGTGTCTTTAGTGGGATCACTATAGATGTTAGAAATCTTTTCATGAAGGATATCATTATCATATCCATCGACATAGCTATAGTACTTATAGTTATCATCTACAATTTCGTATTTAGTAATAATATTACTTCCATCAGGTAATGTTTGTTCACTTTCTAGTTGTAGATAGGTTCCACTTCCTTCACTTCTAGGACCTATAGCTTTAATATCTGCAAAAACAAAAGATATTTCTTTATCTTTATTAACGTTATAAATCACGATTGGAGTGACAACTGCTGCTGCTACGGCCACTACTCCAATACTTATTCCAATAATTAATGCTTTTTTATTCATATCGTCTTAACTCCTTTAGATATTCTATATTATTTTTTATATAGATTCATAATTATTATGTAGTCTTGATACCTTATCACAAAAGTTTTTATGCTTTTTCCGTAAAAACTTCTCAAAATCACAAAGTTTTTCTGCTTTTTCCGTAAAAACTTTTAAAATCTGAATACTTTTTCGGTCAAATTTGGTAGATTTCTCACGATCAATATCTAATCTCACGAATATTTGTTTATTTATTTGTGCGATAATATCTTTATAAGGACACTACGTATATGAAATATAAGTCATTAATGTTTTTACCTATATTCGCTTCTTGTTTAGTCAGCTGTGGAAACAATAGACACGATATAAGCGAATATATCTTAAAAACTCCATATAAAGATAATTATCGCATCCTACAATTAACTGATGTTCATCTAGGTGATAAAGATAAGCTAGAAGAACACTTTAAATTTATGGATATAACCATCAAAGAGGCTAATCCAGATTTAATCGTTGTGACTGGTGATCTATTTACATTCGCTAGCAAGAGCACCGCTAAAAGTTTATTTGATTTCTTAGATTCTTACGAAGTTAACTGGACAGTTTGCTTTGGTAACCATGATGAACAATGTTATTTCTCTATTGATTGGATGACTGACGTCCTTAATAACTATGGAGAAAAATGTTTATTCAAAGACATCCAAGACGATGATATCTTTGGTAACTGTAACTTTGCGATTAACCTTATGCAAGGTGATTCAGTATTTGAACAAATCATCGTCATGGATTCTAATAGATATCAATTTGGTCTAGAGTCTATGGGTTATGATTGCTTTAAGGTTGACCAAATTGATTGGTATTCTAGATTAGTGGACACCACTAAAGAAAATAATGGTGGCGATACTGTTGAATCACTCATGTTTTATCATATCCCACTTCCAGAAGTAGATGATGCCTGGGAGAACGGCAAAGATGATCCTAGTAAGATTAAAAATCCTACTGGAAGTGTCGCTCAAAAGAATGAGAAATCATGTCCTCCTAAGAAAGACAATCACTTCTTTGATACCATTAAAACTAAAGGTTCTACGAAGGGAATGTATTTTGGTCATGACCACATTAATAACTTCATTGTAGAGTATGAAGGTATTGATTTTGGATATGGTATCAAATCCACGAATAGAGTGTATTACCAAGAAGATATGATGGGTGGTAGAGTTATAGTCATTAAAAATGACCATACTCTAGAGTATGAAGATTATTATCATACCTATAAGGAGATAGCTTAATATGAAAAAGAAATCATTTATTATCTCC
>CACYJD010000167.1 GCA_902774655.1 uncultured Erysipelotrichaceae bacterium
AGATAATAATACATTCACCAACTTGCGTTCCAGAGTTGGCAAAAAGAAGACCATTTAATTTGGAGGATGAAGAATGAGTAAATATGTAGATACATCAGCAATTATTCAAGTTATTGGCTCTGTTTTTAAACATTCCGATATTTTAGACGATAACAGATATTCTTTTATTGAAAGCGATTTCCCTGAGAGGTTTCATAAAATCCTTTTTGGTACAATCTATAATTTACATCTTGCGGGAGCAAAGCAAATTAACATCAACACTATTGAGGATTATTTAACACAACGCCCAAAGCAATTTGCGATATATAAAACAAATAAAGGACGAGAATATCTCCAAGAAATCATTGAAAAGAATATGTTTGAAGCATTTGATTTCTATTATAACAGAATGAAGAAAATGACTTTACTAAGAGCCTATAATGAGATAGGACTTGATTTGGATTGGCTTTATGATATAGATAATATCTTTGATTCAAAGAAAAAACAAGAACAAGAAGATTTCTTAGATAGAAGCACTATTGGAGAATTGGCGGATTTAATAGATGAAAGAATATCTTCAATTAGAGATGCGTGTTTGGATTCTTCGAATAAAAGAAGTGAGCAAGCGGGTGAAGGTGTGCTTGAGTTACTTTCTCGTTTAGAAGAAGAACCTGCTATTGGTTATCCGCTCTACGGCCCGCTTGTTAATGCAATAGTTAGAGGAGCCAGATTAAAGAAATTTTATTTAAGGTCTGCGCCCACAGGTATCGGTAAGACTCGTACAATGATTGCGGATGCTTGTAATTTTGCTTGCAATACAATCTATAAAAATGGAAAGTGGATTCCCAATGGAACAAAAGAACCAACGCTTTACATATCAACAGAGCAAGAGCGTGAAGAAATACAAACAATGATGTTGGCTTTTATATCTGATGTTGATGAAGACCATATTGTAAAAAATGAATACAATGTCGGAGAAAAAGAGCGAATTAAAAAGGCGGCGGAGATTTTAAAAGATTCTCCTTTGTATATTACGACTCTTCCCAACTTCACAATGAAAGATATTGAAAATGCAATAAAAATTGATATAAAAGAGCATAATGTTAAATATGTCTGCCACGACTATATTCATTCAAGTATGGCTATCCTCGGAGAAATTTCTTCGCAGTCTGGGGTAAAAGGACTGAGAGAAGATAATATCCTATTCATGATTTCTACACGTTTAAAGGATATTTGTAATGAATATGGAGTATTTATTCTTTCAAGTACACAGCTCAATGGAGATTATCGAGATGCAAAGGTATATGACCAGAATCTTCTAAGAGGTGCTAAGGCTATTGCCGATAAGGTTGACGTTGGTATGATTATGTTTGATGTGCTTCCAGAAGATTTAGAGGGACTCGGTCCACTTATCCAAAAGAAAAATTTAGAGACCCCCAACGTAAAGATAGCGGTATATAAGAATAGAGGTAATAAATATCATAACATACTATTGTGGTGTAAAGCAAACAAAGGTACGTGTCGTTTTGAGCCAATGTATGTTACTGATTATTCTTATAGGCTTATCCCCGTACAAGGTATGGATATAGGTGTTATTGAGAAAGGTGAAAAAGAATGTCAGGAAACGCCGAAAAGAACCGTATTAAGAATTCTTTAACAATAGAACAAGTGTTTGATTTTGTGGCGGACTTGGGCGGTGAACCGCAGATGGCAAATGGTTATTTTGTTGCGCAGACCATTTGCCATAACCCACCAGGGGTTGGTAGTCACAAATTGTTTTATTATGAAAATACCCGTCTATTTAAATGCTTTACAGAATGTGAGGGCGGAGCCTTTGATATTTTTGATTTAACGACAAGAGCAAAACAGACTACGGGAGAAAAAAGACCTGTTCAGGATGAGAATGGAGAAGTTGTATATAGGGATTGGACATTATATGATTCAATTTGGTTTGTTGCAAAATATTTTGGTATTCCGCTTGAAAGAGAACAGCCCGAAGGATTTGCGGGACTATATATTTCTTTACCCGATTGGGATATCTTAAAAAGATATGAGATAGAAGATATACAGGCGCAACAGCGAGTTGAATTAGCAACTTTTGATGATGGGTTTTTAAAGAACTATCCACACCCTCACATTGAGCCATGGGAGAATGAAGGAATTACTTATGAGGTAATGCAAGAGACAGGTATTGCATATGACCCCTATGCTTGTGGAATTATTATACCACACTATGATATTTTTGGAAGATTAATAGGCATAAGAGAAAGAACGTTAGTGAAAGACCTCGAAGAAGATGGAAAATATAAACCTGCAACTTTAATGAATGGCACGATGTTTAATCATCCTCTTGGTTTTTCACTTTATAATCTTAACAATAGTTGCGGCAGTTCTTTTACTTTGGCACAGTTTAACCTGCTACGGAATCTTGGTGTAGAAGAAATTGTTATTGCTTTTGATAAGCAGTGGATTGATATCGGCAATGATGAATATAAAAGATGGATAAAAAAATTACAGAGCATTGGAGACAAATTTTCAAAATATTGTTTAATTAGTTTTATATTTGATACAGAAAATTTATTAGATTATAAAGATAGTCCTATTGATAAAGGGGCTGTGACTTTTATTAAATTATTTAAAAAAAGGTTGGATAGGAATGGCAAAACTTATTGATTTAACAGGTCAAAAATTTGGTAAATTAATGGTAATAAAAAGATCTATTACTAGAAACTAGTGATTTCATTATTTAAGGAGAGGATTACCTTATGATAGCAATATATACAAAACACCCAAAAAAAGGTGTAGATTTTCTAATCAAAGTATGTGAACGATTACGCATTGATGGAGATTCAAAAGCAAAAGTAGTTAAGACAAAAAATGGATACTTTTCAAGGTTATATGGTCTTAATGAATATTGGGAAGTGCTTCCAATAGACAATAGAGTACGAGGTAAAAAATGGAAAAAATGTTATGTTGATTTAGACATTTCAAAGAATGATCTTCTTAACATTGTTCTTACAAATAAAGATCCTTTTTCTGAAAGGTGGGAAAGACCTATGATTTTTATTTAAGGAGTTTTTAAAATGAAATATAAGTTAATTAATAAACCGAATGATAAGTTTTCTACTATTGAACAAATACTTTTTAACAGGGGTTGCATACTTCAGATGATGTTATTAATAGCTACTCTCTTTTAGGCGACAATATCAGGATTGCTGCAGAAGTTCTTAAAGCCGCGATTGATAATAATGCTACGATGTTTGTACCGATAGATAGCGATTATGATGGCTATTCTTCAGCCGCATTATTTTTAAATTATTTATACAATATTTCACCTGAATATGTTGAAAATAAAATTACGTGGTGGCATCATGAAGGTAAGCAACATGGATTGAAAGATTGTATTGATCTGGCAAAAACTTTTAACATTGTTGTATGTCTTGACGCCGCAAGTAATGATTATGAAGAGCATAAGATATTAAGAGAAATGGGAATCCCTGTTATCTGCTGTGACCACCATGAAGCTGAAAAAATATCAGAAGATGCTATTATTATAAATAATCAACTTTCTGATTACCCTAATAAGTCTTTTAGCGGAGTTGGTATTACTTGGCAATTTTGTC
>CACYJD010000168.1 GCA_902774655.1 uncultured Erysipelotrichaceae bacterium
AACTAAATCTCTAACATATAAACCTGTATAGATAACTTCTGTTGACGAATCAACATAAGTTGCAAGCATATCTCCAAGCAAGAAGTCTGTACCAAGAACGTAATATAATGAGTTTCTATCAATATCTTCGGATTTTAATCCAGCTTCATGATAATAACCTAAGTTATTAGGTGTAGTTAATAATGAGATAAGTTTTCTTCCTTTAACTGGAACGTAGCAAATTTCATTATCAAATGGGAATGTTTCATAGATGGTACCATATGTGACAGTTCCCTTGTTGATTGCTTTACGAACACCACCATTATTGTTGTGAACAGCGGCAATATATCTTAATTCTGTATCAAACTTAGCAGTTGTGCGTTTATACATTGAAGCGACAGCAACATTACATAGATCAGAAGTTGAGAAGTTGTCATTAAAGTTTCCTAATCTTCTGCTCTTAACTGGGGCAATATATTTTTCATTATATTGAGCAATTAAAGCATTAATGTCATCGTTAGGTGCTAAACTACCTGCTTTTTCTAAAGGTGTATGAACTTCTTTAGAAGCACATCTAACTTCTTTAGTAGCAACGTTAAATTCTAGCTTAACGTGTGCAAGTCCTCTACCATACGCTGCGGTTTCAACAATTGGAAGTCCGTTAACTTCATCAACCAAATCATTATGAGTGTGACCAGAGAATACAGCGTCAAATTTTTCAATACCTGCTACTGCAAGGTCACTTTTAACTTCTGTTAAGTCTTTGTGAGATGACCAAATAACGATATCACAATTTTCTTCTTCTCTAAGTTTATCTGCGAGATTTCCAATGATTTGGGATTCTTTTTTAAATTCAAAATGTTCAACGGAACTCGCTAAGATTGCGCTCTTAACTGAGTCACCGATTGTGCCGATAATACCAATCTTATAATCTCCACGTTCGATTACTTCGTATTCTTTTACAAAGTCAGCAACTCTATTAGTTCTTGTGTCATAAAGGTTTGCTGCTAAAAATGGGAACATTGCGCGGTCTTTATTATTTTTAATAAAGGTTTCAGTCCAGTCGAACTCATGGTTTCCTAAAGACATTGAATCGTAACCCATAACATTCATGGAGTAGGTCATCAATTGACCTCTTGTTAAGTTACTATCAGCAGTGCCTTGCCACATATCACCGCCAGAGATTAATACTGTTCCACCAGGGTTAGTATCTCTAATGCTTTGAACATAACTAGCATATTTAGCAATGCCAACTTCTTTTTCGCTTTCCGCGATAGCGCCATGATAATCACTATCTTCTAAAATATCAAAAGTAACAATATCACCTTCGCGATTTGGATTTCCGGGGTTTTTATTAACATAACTTTCTTTTAATCCTGTCGGAGTAAAGTCTTCAATTGGAACTTCTGGTACAAATTCAGGATCATCAGTTTCGCCACAACTAGCAAGTAAAGGTAAAACCATTAAGAGAGATAAAATCTTAATTTTTTTCATAAATTAACCTCCGCAAATTTATAGTAAGAAATTTTCTATGCGATTGCAAATGACGTAACCATCATGGTTATAGACGTCTTCGCGGTTATAAGTAATAGGAGTTCCATCAAGCTTAAGAACGTATCCACCCGCAGCTTCTACAATTGCTTGCATAGCGCAAGTGTCCCATTCTTTTGTACCTTCTGAAATACGATAGTGAAGTTCAGCTTTGCCTTCGGCAATTCTACAACCTTTTACGGTTGAACCAACTGCGTAATATTCATCAATTCTATCGCTATGTTTTTCGATTAAATCTTGTTCTTCTTTTTTGAAGTGATAACGAGATGTCAAACAAATAAGTTTCTCTAATTTATCACTTACGTGAATCTTAGTTACACGTCCTTTATCGTCTATCTTATAAGCACCTTCGCCCTTAATTCCATAATATATGAAATTAATAGCAGGCACTGAAATAATGCCAAACACAGGTTGGTGTTTATAAGATAAACCAATATTTATAGAGAATTCATCGGTCTTACCAATGAAATCTTTTGTTCCATCAATTGGATCAATAATCCAAACATAATCTTTGTCTAATCTTGATTTATCATCAATTGATTCTTCGGTTAACATTCCATATCCAGGGAATTCTTTGCTTAGAGTTTCTCTTAAGAGTTTATCAATTGTTTTATCTGCGACAGTAACAGGGGAATCATCTTCCTTAATCTCAACTTTAAAATATTTGGAATTGTAAATCTCTAGGGCAATTCTATTTGCTTCCTTAAGTACATCTAAACAGCATTGTAGCTCTCTTTCGTACATTATTTGTTCTCCTCTGCTAATCTATCTAAATCATCGACAATAGCCATGCATTGATCCCAAGTCCAGTTATCTAATCTACAGC
>CACYJD010000169.1 GCA_902774655.1 uncultured Erysipelotrichaceae bacterium
CTTAACACTTTCATAGTAAGTTACACCATTAATCTTTTGGAAACCATTATAGGTGGAACCAATCTTGAATGCTGATTCAGACATACCAACATCAGCGGCCTTTTTACCAATAGAACTCGCCACTGGGGAATAGACAATCTTGTGATCATCTGTTGTGTCAAACGCAACGAAGAATGATTGCTCGCCATAAACGTGCATATTGCTAAGTACGTAGGATAATGAAGTGACTTCATAGAGAGTTTGAAGTGTACTTTCATCGACACTAATTTGAACAAGTGAACGGTGTTTTGTAATAGGGCCTTCAGTCCATGTACCTTCAAGATATTTCTCATACGAAGCCTTATTGGTGTAGATTGTTTCTCCGCCAGCGGATTGATAGGTATAGTAGAAATATTTATAACCAATGTTCTTAAATGATCTACCATCAACATTTACGATTGATTGTTGAATATATTGATCAGTTCTTTGGTCAATAATTGCTCTAAATGGAGATAAAATGTTATCAGCACCATTGTCTATGTGTTGATACCAGGAGGCTGAGTTTGTTGCAATAACATAACCATCTTCGTCATAGACGTAGATATATGCAATATCATTATCAGTGCATAAATCATCAAGAGCTTTAACCTTTGATGTTGCATATCTTTGGTTACCATATTGGTCCACTAAATAGATTTTGTTATCGTCTTTATCTCTAGCGTAGAGTGGGTGGACGTTTTCATTTTCAGCATCTTGATTGAAAATCTTGTGAGGTTCTTCTTCAAAGATGTAAGAGAAGATAACAGTCTTGGATAAGTATTGTGTATCGATATATTCTTGGATGTTTTTAGTGTTCTTTTCGTTAGTTTCTAAAACGGTTTGAATATCGTTAAGTCTTGTCGAAGAGACAGAAGTAACATCGTTTAATCCTAATAATGTTTGCGAGAAGAATGAAATTAAGAAGATTGCTGCTAAGCCAATGATAGTGACTGGAAGCATTCTATTGAAAATGTATTTTGAGAAGTAGTGTTGAGCGCCACTAAGATCTCTAGTTCCAATTAGACTACGTCTAAGTTTCTTATCCTCGCCTTTTTCAATTTCTTCACTTACTTGAATTTGGACTCTTTCAGCGATTTCTTCATCAGTGTACTTGGTTTTACCATTCTTATTTTGGTCTTTGTAATTTGTTGATAATTTGTCTTCAAGACTAATGACGTGGTCTGCGACATCTCTTTTTAAAACCATGCCATAAGCAACGATAATGCACGAAACAAGAACGAACGCTAAGCAGGATAAAGCAATAACTGAAACGTTAGCTACTAGCATCTCTTGAACTGATAAGACCGCTGCTAAAACAGTGAACTTACCATATGATTCTGATTCAAATGATTTAGCGACTAAATAATAATCAACACCGGCGATTGTTTGATAACCGACATAGTTATTTTTAGCGGCTTCTTCACTCATTCCATATTTGGAGTATTTTTCACCAGATAAAGTTTCATTGCCATCATTAAAATAGATAAATTCTTCTGTTTGTGAATCTACCGCAAATAAGAATCCTGATTTACCAATGGATACACCAGATAAAACAGAAGAAATATCTTTAATACCCGATAATTCAGCGGTTAATATGCCATCTGAAATATTTGTGAGTAAGAAATAGGAATGTTCGTTGTAACTCATGAAGAATGTACTATATGTATAGTAACTAACACTCTCATAAGGAGAAATCATAGGTACATAGTCTTTATCACCTTTTTCAGTTATCTTTTCCGTACCATTTTGAGTCTCACTGTGAGCGGTTAAATTGTTAAATACATCAGGGGTAGTGACATCTCTCCAGTTAATGTTTAATGAAGGAATATGACTAGAAATAATTGTTTGACCATCATCTTGGATTAAGAAAATGTTAGACACTCCAACATTGTCACAAATCTTTTTAAATGATCCACATGCATCGAGAATTAATTCTTGGGCTTCTTCTGGGGTGGTGGCTTCTTCTAAAGGTTGTAAAACATCTACATCCTCAATGTAATCTGAAAGTATTGATAAAGTTGATTGGTTAGTTTCATTGAATTCATAGATTGCAGAGTTAATTGTTAAATCGTTAACAGTTAAAGTATTTTCAACTTCCTCTAAAATCTTTTCTGATCTTTGTTGCTGCAGAGTCTCGGTCGCTCTTGTTTGCATAAGCGATAAAAGACCACATAGCGCAACAGCGCCAATCAATAAAACTTCAATAGATAAAATGCTTCGTCTTAAATAAGCATTTCGGTTTTTCTTAAATGCATCGTTTGTATTTTTCATAATATCCCCTAAGTTTAGGTCATTTTACCATTTTTAAAATGGTATAGTCAATAAAGCATTTCT
>CACYJD010000170.1 GCA_902774655.1 uncultured Erysipelotrichaceae bacterium
ATTCAATTAGAACAAAAATAACATTATTAAATATAGCGTCGATTATATTCGCTATTACTGTTAGTGCAGCAATAAGTTCTATTTATATTGCTAATTTTGGTCACCAAAGTGTTGAACAATCTCTTTCCTTATTATGTGAAACCGGAAAGAATAATATTAATTACTATCTTAAGAGTGTCAAACAATCTGTAGACACAGTATCTTCTCTTATTGATGCAGATCTCGATACTATTGATGATAGCGATAAAGAAGCGGAGATTGCTAGACATGTAGAAGAGGCAAAAGTCTTCTTTGCCGAAGCCAGCCTTAATACTAATGGTGTTTTGACATATTATTATCGTCTTGATCCTGAAATTACTGACGAAAAAGGATTCTGGTATGTCTATAATGGCAAGGAATTTGAAGAGCATGTTGTTACTGAAATCGTCGATGAAGACGGTAAATGCGTTTGGTTTAATGAACCAAAGAAAAAAGGAGAACCAGTGTGGCTTCCACCATATGTCACCGATAATTTAGATGAAATTGTTATCTCCTATAATGTCCCCGTATATCAAAATGATGAATTTACCGGAGTAGTAGGTATTGAAATTAGTTATCACACTCTTGGTGAACAAATCAAAAATATCACAGTGCTAAAATCTGGTTTTGCCTATATTATTGAAAACAATGAAGGATCTATCATTTATCATCCATACATCGATATTTTAAGTATGGATGAAGATGAACGTCCAAGCATTCCTGATGGATTCTTTGACGCATTTTCAAATGGAAATCACCATATTACATATACTTTCCAAGGAGTAGAAAAACATTCTTATTGGTTAGATTTATCTAATAATATGAGTATTGTTGTCTGTGTTCCGAACGCCGAAATTAATAACACATGGCAATTAATTATATGGCAAATTGTTATTGCTGCTGCCGTCGTTATTTTAATTGCTGCTTTAGTAAGTTTTCTTCTTTCAAGAAGATTAACTAAACCTTTACACGAATTAACAATAGCTGCCGAAGAAATTAATAATGGCAATTATGACATTGAACTTAAGCCTCACGGAAATGACGAGATTGGTTTATTGACTACTACAATGAGTAAACTAGTTAATAATCTAGGTAATTATATCGGAGGGTTAAATGAGCTTGCTTATTCAGACGCTTTGACTTCTGTTAAACTTCTGTTAAAAATAAGAGTTCGTTTGATATTGCTTTTAAAGAGTTACAACAACGTATTGATAATAATGAAACAGTAGAATTCGCAATTGCGATGTTCGACTGCGATGGATTAAAGAATATAAATGATAAATATGGACACGATAAAGGTAACGTTTATCTAAAGAATTCCAGCATGTTAATGGCTAAGGTCTTCTCTCATAGTATTATTTACCGTATCGGTGGTGATGAATTCGTTTCTATTCTTTTCGATGAAGATTATAAAAATAGAAAAGAACTCGAAAAGAAATTCGTTGCGCAATGTAAAGAAATATCTAGCTTTATGAAGGAAGATTGGGAAAAGATTAATGTTTCTCTTGGTATCGCTACTTTTGACAAAGAAATCGATACTTATGTAGAAGACGTCTTGATTCACGCAGACCACTTGATGTATCAACATAAGCGCGATAAGAAACGCAAAATACAAAAATAAGGGTGTAATAAAAATATAATCCTTATGATTTAAGTTTGCTCGCCTTGATTAGCATAATGGTATTATTGTTGTTATTAAATTCTTTATCAAAATTAAGAGCGTAGAACGCTAAAGCAATATTAATAAATATTACGAAGAGTACGCTGGAGATTAATGCATATTCAAGAATTAGGAAAATGCCTAACATAATAAATGAAATTAAAAGGACGTGAGTTCCTGTTTCTTTTTTGCTTTCTAAGTCTCTAGCGGCAAATTGAGTTAGCAATAAACCTGGTAGCATAATTAAGTAGAAGATATGACGAACATCAATTTTGGCAAAACCAATAATGCTCGCGACTAAAACAATTGCAACTAAGCTAGAAATTATCCAAGTAATCCATGAGGCGTTGGATAATTTTGTTTTTGATATCAAGTAATAGCAAAGATATGCTAGACCAAGTATATATAGAATTAGTCCCGCAATAACACTAAAGGAAATAACAATATTTCCTATAAGCATCATGAATAAAAATGGAATTATAGTCTTGTGAATACATTTAAGTTGCTTAAAGTCTTTTCTAAATAGATATAAACTAGCAACACATAAAGCAGCTAGAATCTTAAAGATTATACTTAAAATGATTGTATCTGCGCATAACCAATATAAGATTTCCGCTTCTGTTACAGAGACAACAAAAACAGAAATTAAAATTAGTCTTAGAATATCAAAATCTTTATTTTTAAGTTTAAGGTTTAAGAATTTAATTAGCCAGACAATTGAAGTGATAATGAATGTCACAATAAAGACAAGGTTAATGAGATTGTAACGATAGTGGAATAAGCCTTTATTAATACTTAAAGTAGTAGCTAAATCAGATGTTCTAATCTCAGTAGGATTCACAGAAAATGTAGCGTTATTTGTTAAAACATCCACAAGAACTCCACTGGAATTGGAATTTATGTTGTAATTATAACTATTTAGTTTTGAAGAAAAAGTACGTCCGTAATCTATGACTTGAACATTTAAGGATTCACTTCCATTAGTGGTGTAACTAACTTCATAGTTTAAGTCATATGGTAACGCTAGAATTGTCTTCTTGTTAACTTTGTAGACGCTTAAATCAATATTGTTATTTGTAGCGTATTCGCTCAAATTTTTATTTGAATTTTTAAGAGTAAGGATTTGTTCGTTTGAAGTTTTATCTTTTACATTGATTGTTCCATTGCCTTCAATTAACAAATAGGAGAATCCATTATTATTCGAATAGAGTTCAGTAGGAGCGAAATTGTATAGGAAGTTGTAATATAGCTCAGAGAAATGCTCGTGGGCTAAAGTCATGACTTTATTAGGAATGGTTGGTTGTTGGTTTTGCATGTATGATCCACCAGTTAATAGTGGTGGAATAAAATTAACTAGATAATCAATTAATCTTTCCTTGGCAGCAATGATTTCAGGATGTTCATTTTTCCATGATATTTGAGTTTCTCTAAAGAGTTTAGCAACATTGTTAATTCGTTTATTACTCAATAGACCCACTATGAATGGTTGGAGAACCTCTTTATAAGTGAAATCACTATCACTCATTTCTAAGAGCAGTCCTATTAGAATACGTGCTCTCATATTACGATCCACGTTATAGTAAGTCTTCACA
>CACYJD010000171.1:0-2311 GCA_902774655.1 uncultured Erysipelotrichaceae bacterium
AACCAATCTGCATCATTTGAGGAATATTTAGAGAACGCATCACTACAAACATCACAAGACGAAATTGTTGAAGGTGATTCTCTCAATCTAATGACAATCCACGTTGCTAAAGGACTTGAATTTAAATATGTTTTCCTAATGGGTATGAGTGAAGATATCTTCCCAAGTAGAAGAACTATGGATGAATCCGGCGATGATGGTATCGAAGAAGAACGACGTCTTTGCTATGTAGCGTTTACGAGAGCAAAAGAAAAACTATTTATCACCGCAAATACCGGTTTCTCATTTGTGTTAAATGGTAACTCTGATCCATCTAGGTTTATTAGAGAAGCCGGATTAAGCACTATGAGTTCACCTAACTTATATAACAGAGATAATCGTTATAGACCTGATAGAGAACGTTCATTATTTGATGATGAACCTGTAATTAAATACGCTCCAAAAAGAGAAGATCCTATTAAACCTATTTCAAATGGTATTAGTGATTGGAAAGTTGGAGATATCGCTATTCACGATAAATTTGGTCGTGGCGAAGTTATTAATGTAGTGGATGACACTATTATTGAGATTAGATTTGAATCATGTGGAGTGAAATCAATTATGTCTACTCACCCAATGGTTCATAGAGAGGAGAAAGGTATCGCATGAGTACACCAAAAGAAAGAGTTATTGAAATAACCAAACTTCTCGAACAATATAACTACGAATATTACGTATTAGATAATCCAAGTGTTCCTGATAGTGAATATGACCGTTTAATGAATGAGCTTATTGCTATCGAAAAAGAACATCCTGAATTAATTAGTCCTTTAAGCCCAACTCAAAGAGTAGGTGGTAAGGTTTTAACTAGTTTCAATAAAATCACTCACAAACGCATGATGCTTTCTCTTGCAAATGCATTTAACGAACAGGATCTCAGGGATTTTGACCAAAGAGTTCGTGATGTAATTGGTGGAGACAAAGTCGAATATATGTGCGAAATGAAGATTGATGGACTTGCAATGTCTATCGACTTTGTTGAAGGCAGATTAAATTACGCTGCCACTAGAGGTGATGGTACTGAGGGTGAAGATGTTACTAACAACGTTTTAACTATTAAGTCCATTCCAACACTCGTCAAAGAAAAACAAAATTTTGAGGTTCGAGGTGAAGTTTATATGCCTAAGAAAGCACTCGAAGAACTTAATAAAGAAAGAGAAGAAAAAGGTGAACCATTACTTGCCAATGCAAGAAACGCTGCAGCAGGAAGTATTCGCCAACTAGATTCATCTATTGCCGCAAGTAGAAAACTTAATGCCTATTGGTATTATTTAGTTAATGCTGATGAACTAGGTTTTAAGAAACATAGTGACGCTCTTGATTATATTGAATCAATTGGATTTAGAACTAATAAAGAACGACGTCTTGTTAATGGGATAGACGAAGTTATTAAATATATTGAAGAATATACTGAAAAACGTCCAAGTTTAGACTATGACATCGATGGTATTGTTATCAAAGTTAACGACATTACAAAATATAATGCTTTAGGTTATACCGCTAAAACTCCTAGATGGGCAATCGCTTATAAATTCCCACCTGAGGAAGTTGTTACAAAACTCGAGGATATTATCTTTACTGTTGGCAGAACCGGAAAGATTACTCCTAACGCAGTTATTAAACCTACAAGAGTTGCAGGTTCAACAGTGCAACGCGCAACTCTTCATAATGAAGACTTCATTTTAGAAAAAGATCTACGTATTGGCGATTATATCGTTTTAAGAAAAGCAGGGGATGTTATTCCTGAAGTCGTTAAAGCAATTCCAGAACGCAGAAACGGTAGTGAAATTCCGTTCAAAATGATTGAGAACTGCCCTGACTGTGGATCACCATTAATTAAAAAAGACGCTATGCATTTCTGCTTAAATCCACTTTGCCCTGCTAGAAATATTGAAGGATTAATCCACTTTGCTAGTAGAGACGCTATGGATATTGAAGGAATGGGAGATAAAGTCGTCGAAGAATTATTCAATGAGAAGTTTATCTCTTCAATCCCAGATATCTATCGTTTAAGAAGATATAGGGAAGACATTATTTCTATTGATGGATGGAAAGATAAATCGGTTGATAATTTATTAGACGCTATTAATAAATCAAAAGGTAACTCTTTAGAGAAATTGCTCTTTGGTTTAGGAATTAAAGAAATTGGTGAAAAAATGGCTAAGAACTTAGCTAGAAGATATCGCCGATTAGATAATTTCTTCGATTTAAGAGAAGAAGAACTATTAGAAATTAATGATATTGGCCCAGTAGTGGCAAGTTCAATTTATAA
>CACYJD010000171.1:2325-2938 GCA_902774655.1 uncultured Erysipelotrichaceae bacterium
GGAACTCTATCAAAATATGGTAGAAAACAAGCAACTGAACTACTTGAAAATTTAGGCGCTAAAGTAACTGGTTCAGTATCGGTAAAAACTAATATTGTTATATTTGGTGCGGAAGCTGGTAGTAAATTAGATAAAGCTCACCAACTAGGCATTGAAACTATGGATGAAGAACAATTTGAATCTATTATTCAAAGTGAATCTAATAAATGATAGGATATTTTAGATATGAAAAACTATGATATTGATGTATTAAAAGATGCCGCTCATAGATTGTTGTTCGATATGAGCGAAGAAGAGTATCAAACACTACTTGTAGAGTTTGACACAATCATTAGTCAAATGGCGTTAATTGGTCAAGATCCTGCAATTGATGAACTTGAACCAATGGTTTATCCATTTGATATTACAACTGATTTTTTAAGAGAAGACGTTCCAAGTGAACCTCTCAATAGGGAAGAAGCATTAAAGAACGCTGGTAACAAAACCGGTGGTCAAATTAAGCTTCCAAAGGTGGTGTTATAATGAATTACCGCGGACTTTCTATTAGAGAACTTCACGAGTTACTAGTTAAAAAAGAAGTAACTCCTCTTGAACTTGCTAAAGAAGCAATTCG
>CACYJD010000172.1 GCA_902774655.1 uncultured Erysipelotrichaceae bacterium
AATTTATCTCCAATCATTTTTTCTAATGATTCATAGTTACAAAGAATTAAGTAGGTGTTTGCTTTGCTTCTTGAAATTAAAACATTGTACTTGCGTGTATATTCAAAGATAGCGTTTCTAACTTTAGAAACTACATCACTTGTATCATCGGCGTGTTCGTTAATGTCGTTATAGTTATCAATTGATAAAACACCTACAACCATGGCTTCTTTGTTGAAGTTAGCGTAGATGGTTTCATAATCAGTTACATCTTTAAATATATATAAAGAAGCATCACTTAAGAATTTAACTTCATAGTTATGGGAGTTGATTTCAATCTTCATCGAAGAATCTTTACCTGTAGAGATTTGATCTAATTGAGGTTGCCATTCAATGATGTTTTTATCAAGAATATCAATATTTCTTTCTCTGAATAATTCGTTAACCCAGAGAACAGTTTTATTTTCATCTACAACGATTAAACCAATTTGACCAAAGTTATAAGCTTCTTGAATATCATCACCAATAAGGTCAGCCGCTTTAAGTTCAGCAGATCTTTTCTTATCCACAAATAAAAATACTGTTACAAATAAAAGGACAATATTTACTGCTAGAAAACCAGCAGCACCAGACAATATTTACTGCTAGAAAACCAGCAGCACCAAAATAAACCCATGAGACATCTAAAATATCTTTAAAGCCAAAAAGATTCGAAAAATAGAAGATAGCAAATGTAATAAAGACTGCTATCTCAAATAAGAAGAATCCTAGTAGAGCGTTACGAAAGCGTTTAAAAACATTTTTCATGGCTCTTATTATATCGCGACTTATTCTTTCAAATAAAGTAATTTAATAAAATTTAAATATTAATATTTATCTATATCGAAAAAGAGGGGAGTTTATGCTGTTTTTTTGCTATTTTTACCTTAAAATTACTTATTTTTGTAGAATTTTAGATATTAACGCCACATTCTCCGCTCATTCAGCCAAAATGCTTGGCTTACTATTTCTTTTTTATACCTAATTTCATATTTAATCGATAGGTTCTCAAGTATTTGAGACTTTTTAACTATTTAATTAATAAATCCTCACTATCCCTATTGACTGACTGACAAAAATGGGTATAATTACTACGAGTTAGCGTAGACTAACTGTTGCGACTACGCAAGGGAAGGGAATCTTATGCCAATAATGCTTGCACCACTTAACCAAGAAGTTACAGTAGTAAAAATATTACTCGACGAAAAAACCAAGAAGCACCTAGAAGACTTAGGTATTTTAGTGAATGCTAAATTGGTTGTTCTTAGTTCTGTGAATGGTGGGGTTGTTATTGCAATTAAAAACGGTCGTCTTGCTTTAGACCATAAAATAGCCAGTAAGATTCTAGTCGCATAGAAAGGGAAGGAAATGTTAAAAACATTAGACGATTTCAAAATAGGCGAGACTGGCCTAATTAAGAAAGTCGATGGAGAAGGCAGAATACGTAGAAGATTATTCGACATGGGTGTTACACCTGGTGCAACTGTCTATCTTCGCAAAAAAGCTCCATTAGGAGATCCGCTCGAAGTAACCATTAGAGGTTACGAACTCACTCTTCGCAAATCCGAAGCAAAATTAGTAACTCTAGAAGTGGAGGAAACTAAAAAATGAAAAGATTTGCTTTAGCGGGTAACCCAAACTGTGGTAAGACCACATTATTCAATTCACTTACTGGTTCTACAGCACATGTAGGTAACTGGCCTGGTGTTACAGTTGAGAAAAAAGATGGTGTTTATAAGAAACTTAGTGAACCAATTTCAATTATTGACTTACCAGGTATCTATTCTTTATCACCATACACACCAGAGGAGGTTATTTCTAGAAACTATATCCTAGATGAAGCTCCTGATTGCGTTATCAACATTATTGACGCAACAAATTTAGAAAGAAACTTATACTTAACAACACAATTATTAGAGATTAATGTCCCTGTTGTCGTTGCTTTAAACATGATTGATGTTTTAGATAAAGCAGGCGACTCAATTGACGTTAAATCTATCGAAAAACAACTAGGTGTTCCAGTGGTTTCTATTTCTGCTCTTAAAGAAGATAACCTTGAAGAGCTCATGAAAAGAGCCTTAGAAGCATCAAATAAACCTAGAGAACCTAGAACTATAATTTCAAATAAAGATCTACTCCATTTAATTGGTGATGTAAGAATCGCTTTTGAAGCCAAGGAAGTTAAAAATCCTTTATTCCACGCAATTAAATTAGTAGAAAATGACGAATTAGAAACAAAGGATCATCCTGATTTAATTAAACTAGTTGATGATTTCAAGAAAACGTTCGAAGACGACACTTTTGGCGACGATTTTGAAGCTATTATCGCTGATAACAGATATCAATTTATCGCTAAGAACTTCCATGAATCAATAATCAGACATGAAGTTCCTGCAGAAGAATCAAACGCTCCAAAGATGAGTAAATCTGACAAGATCGATAAGGTTTTAACTCATAAGGTGTGGGGTCTAATTATATTTGCAGCAATAATGTTCGTTGTTTTCCACCTTACATTTAGCGAAAACTTATTCTTCTTGAAGGGTATATTCGGGAATATGGACCCTTCACTTAGTGGAACTATCTACGAAGGATTATTTTGGTCAGATAAGGGCCTAAGTTCTCCTGGTGTTTTATTATTTAACTTCTTTGATATGTCATTTAGTGCAATCATTGAAGCTACAAAATCCGGCTTAGCAGCAGGTTTAGGTGAAACTCACTGGTTTGTTGGATTCTTAGGAGATGGTGTCCTTACTGGATTATTCGCAATCCTAGGATTCTTACCTCAAATCTTATTATTGTTCTTATTCTTCTCAATTATGGAAGATACAGG
>CACYJD010000173.1 GCA_902774655.1 uncultured Erysipelotrichaceae bacterium
TGCTCTATTCTTAACCTGACGCTTAGGAGCGACTTGGTGAAATGTTGCTTTAGATAATTTAGGCAATAATGAGTTAGGGTTTTCATAACCTTCGACATTGTATAAAGCAGTTTTCTTATTGAATGGAATCTTTAAGATTTCAACACCACATTCAATGTATCTAGAAATATATTCGTGAGAAAGATTCTTATAAATCTTTAAGAACGAATCTACTAAAGTGTGTTTACCACTGAACTTAGAACCAACGATAAAGACATCGTGATTATTCTTGGTTAAATAAATCTTCTCCATAACCGCTCTAGCGCCTTCAATATCTAAGGCAGAGTTTAGGAAGATACGATCATCACTAATATTGATGTCGTAAGTTAAGAAATATTTTTTGATATGTTCTTTTAGAACATTTAAATCAGTGTTTCTTGGGAGAAGGTCAATCTTATTTATTACGAGTAATAAATTCTTATCTTTAAGACCATCCATGACAGTCTTGGCTAATGAGCCACTATAGGAGAAGGCATCTAAAACGAAAACAAATAAAGCATCCTTATACTTAGGATCCGTTGGACTTTTAGCTTTAAAAAGTTCTCTATAGTTCTTTGGAATATCGAGTTGAGGAATTGGTTCGTCCTTTTCACTAAAAATATAAGTAGTTAAATACTTTTTCTTAGGATTTGTGACTTTTCTTAATTTAATCTCCATTTTAGAACTCCTTTAGTAAGTTTTTCTTTCTTAAACTTCTTCTAAGTGGTCTATCGAATAACCTGTTGAAGTGAGTTGTTGGTTGATCTTCTTTAACTAACTTCTCACATAAGATATTTTTGATTCCTGCTTTGTTAGCAAAGCTAATATCTGTTACAACTTGATCACCGATAATGATGATTTCATCCTTTGAATATCCTTTTTCTAGAATGATTTTGTTGAGTTTTCTAGGAAATGGTTTTCCTATTCTAGAAAAGTATGTAACGCCAAGTTTACTAGCGTATTTTTCCACTCTTGGACCGGTATTGTTAGAAACAACAATTAATTCAATGCCTAGTTCTTTAAGTTTTTTGACAAGCTCCACTGCTCTTGGGCTAGGAGTTTTTTGTCTATAACTATCAAGAGTGTTATCTAAATCGCAGAAGACATATTTGATATGTAGATCTACGAGTTTATTTAAATCAATTTCGTAAACGTTTTGAGCGTGGAATGTTGGAATATGTCTTTTAAGCATTATTCGTTATCTCCAAAATCGAAGTCATCATCAAAGATGGAGACTTGAGTATAACCTTTTTCTTCCTCTTCTTTCATCTTTGCTTCAGCGTTTTCGATCATCTCTTCACGAGCTTTCTCTTTCTCGTCCACTACTTCGCTTACTTCTTCTTTGGAAGGTTCGTCTTTGGTTGAATCATCAACAGGTTCTGCGCTATTTTCTGATTCATCAACAGGTTCTTCACTATTTGGGACATTTGTCTCAAATACTGGACTATCTACGTTTTCTTGAGATTCACTATCTACTGCAATATCTAAAGATATTGATTCTTGTTCTTGCTCAAGTGATTCAATCTCAGTAGCTGTTGCCACTTGGTAAGTTGCAATCTTAGTGTCGATATTTTCTCCACCTTCAGCAAAAATGGATTCAACTTTTGCGCTTCTAGGGATGGAGATAGTTGATTTAGCGTATTTTTCAATTGGAGTTACAAAGTAATCTTCAAGTTTTAGATCTCTAGTCTCTTTTGTGGAGAGCATTAATTTAATGATATGTTCTTCGTCTTTCTTAACTAGAGGTGCAACATAAATTAATTTATGAGGATCGTTCTTGAAACATCTAAAGACAACGCTATGCTTGCCTAAACGCTTAGTTTTAAGTGTATTTGAGGTGTCATAAATTCTATGGCATGCTCTA
The DNA here is from genome assembly GCA_902774655.1 of uncultured Erysipelotrichaceae bacterium. Taxonomy (GTDB): domain Bacteria; phylum Bacillota_I; class Bacilli_A; order RFN20; family CAG-826; genus Fiminaster. The sequence goes on from CACYJD010000173.1 coordinate 1,883, forward strand.
TCAGTAATTAAAATGACTTTGCATTTAATTCCATCATTTTCAATTGAAACCATTCCAGCAATATGTTGACCTTTGAGTTTGCTCATGGCTTTAACGCCGCCACTCTTAAGGCCACTTAACGGGATTTCGTTCTCGTTAAACATACTGGATTCACCTTCGTTGGTGAATAAAACAACATTGGAATTACCAGTAACATAGTTAACCGCCACTACTTCATCGTCACTCATAAGTTTCATACAAGTGAGTGGTCTATTTCTTCTAGGAACAAAGAATAAAGATAATGGAGTGCGTTTAATTTGCCCAAATTTAGATACAAGTACGATATTTATATCGTTTCTAAATTGTTCTACTGTGTACGCTGCAATGATTTTTTCATTAACAGCGATAGGCATAAGTGAGTTAATATGCT
>CACYJD010000174.1 GCA_902774655.1 uncultured Erysipelotrichaceae bacterium
TGGTAAATCCACATTATTAAATGTTGTTTCAATGATGGACTCCTATGAAGAAGGAGAACTTTTCATCAATGATAAATCTACTGTTGAATTTACAAAAAAAGACTTCGAAAATTATAGATCTAACTATGTTAGTTTTATTTTCCAAGAATATAACTTAATCGACTCTTTCAATGTCTTAGAAAACGTCATGCTTCCTTTACTAAGTAGGGGTTACTCTAAAAAGGATGCAAAACGTTTATCACTCGAAGCTATTGAAAAGGTCGGATTAACTGATGTTATTAAACACAAGGGCACCCATTTATCTGGTGGTGAAAAACAAAGAACAGTTATCGCTAGAGCATTAGTGAGTAACACTCCAATTATTGCCTGTGATGAACCAACAGGTAACCTTGATAGCACAACTGCAGCCCAAGTAGTGAATATTTTAAAAGAGGTTGCTCAAGATAAATTAATTCTTTATGTAACTCATGACTACGAATCCGTTAGAGATGTCGCTACAAGACATATCGTTATGAAAGATTCAACACTCGAAAGTGATACAAAATTAAGTAATAAAATAATTGATGCTGAATACAATAATAAAAACGCTAAGAAGACAAAACCATGGGCAGTTGTTACTACTGGCTTTAAAGACGTAATTAAAACACCTAAAAAGAGCACTTTATCCTTTTTGGTGGCACTTCTTGTGTCTTTTTCGAGTGTTGCAGTATTAACAGGTGCTTTTGCTTTGGTCACTCCATTAGCTCAAGATATCACTGAAACAGTAAGTACATACGCTGAAGAAAACCATCGTGAAAATAGAGTTCAAGTTTTTGGAAAATCTTCTCAAGGTAAAACTGTTAAGGAATTCTTTGATGCGCAAAACAACAATACGATTGCTTTAGATAATGGCAATCTTCTAACATCTGCTTATGATGTTTTATTAAATAGTGATGGTATTCCTGGCGCTGCAGAAGCCAAATACTTTGAAGCAAATACAATTGGTGTTGTTTCAGATGGCGATAAAATGCTCGACATACCTAATAGTAAGGCTCCAGAGGCCGAAAATGAATTTGCTTTAGGTGTTTCTAGAAAAGAAATTGAAACATTTGCTACAAACGCTAATGCAATTGACTACTATAGACGTAACTTTGTAGCCCATAGGGAATATAAAGTTAGAATTGACGCTTTAAGAACGGGTTATATTAATTTTAAACCAACTGCAGTGTATATCATGGAAAGTAACGAATATACATGGGTACCTTTATTTAGTCCAAAATCATTACAAAAATTCTATACATTACAAAATAAATATTTTGAAGATAATCCAGAGAATATTGATGCCACTTATGAAAACATATATAGCAAAGAAGCTAAATATACTGTTGAAGGATTCCAAATTACTCCTACAATCAGTGGATATACTTCCATTCCTGATTTCTCACCATTAAATATTTACTTAAATAAGAGATATGAAGGTTTTGATTTAAAGATTAGCTTTAGAAGCTGTGATTTAGTAATTCCAACAAGTGATATCATCTACACTGATAAGATTAATGGATTATATATAAATCCTGTTTCTTTCCAAAGACATTTAGCGGAGCAAAATCTTTGTGGATCAATCTATGCCTCATACCGATCAACAGCTGAAAATTTAGTAAAAGAGTTGAGAACCGCGGGTTTTATTACTTATTTAGGCAGCAACCCTCAATCAAGTACTACTTCAATTAAAGAAGAAACTGGCTATAAAAATTTATTGGGATCTATAGGCTATATAATCATGTTTGTTGCTAGTGCTATCTTAATCGCATTCCTTGGGTCACTTGTCCTAGGAGTTATCTACAAGAACCAAAAGAAAGATTATGCAATCTATAGTTCTTTATTCTTTACTAGACACGCAATTAGAGGCATTAACTTTATAGAAATGGGCATATTCTTCGCTCTTTCTAGTATTTTGAGCTACTTCGGAATGCTGATTTTTGTTACAGTAGCGAAGAGTCAGTTTATTTTCGCCGCAGCGAGTGCTGCAGCCGGAGATCCTAGCAGTGCTTTGATTGCTGGTTTTGCGGATACATTCACTAAATTATTAGGATATGTGACAAATCCATTCTTTATCCTTGTATTCTTCTTATTTAATTTATTATTTGCAACTCTTGTATCTACATGGATTATGAATTCATTTGAGAAGAAGACACTTGCTAATAACCTTAGAAGAGGAGGGGAATTACTATGATTAAACTTACTTCCTTATCTAAGTACTATAACAAAGGTAAATCTAACGAACTTCACGTTATTAATAACGTTTCAGC
>CACYJD010000175.1 GCA_902774655.1 uncultured Erysipelotrichaceae bacterium
AAGGTCATCTCTATTTATAACACGGCACTCAGTATAGAAAGCATGAATTAAGCTTGCTAACTTTTGAGTGTACGTTGCTATCAAGTGTGGTTCCCTCTTTGTAGCGCTTGTTTCTACAAGCTTAGGGAATTCATTTAGACATTTGAGTAATTCTGTTTCACTATTCTCTTTTAATAGTGATGCAGACTCATCAATCTCAATATCAGAAGCATTTTCTAATACTTTGCAAAGTCTAGCGTGCGCATATTGAGCGTAATACACTGGATTGCTTGAACTTCTTTCAAGCGCAAGATTGATATTGAAGTCTAAGTGAGAAGATTGGGCTTTACTAACAAAGAAGTATCTAGTAGCGTCTACGCCTACTTCTTCACATAACTCTCTAAGAGAGATGCCCGCTCCAGTACGTTTAGACATCTTAACTTCAATGCCATCTTTAATAAGTCTAACCATTTGAACAAGTTCAACTTCTAAAGTATCTTTGCTATATCCTTGCATCATTAGTGCTGATTTCATTCTATTAATGTAACCATGGTGATCCGCACCAAGAACATCAATTAATAAATCGTATCCTCTACTTAATTTGATTAAGTGATAAGCAATATCAGGCATTAAGTATGTATAACTTCCGTCAGATTTAACAACTGCTCTATCTTTATCATCTAAGAAATCAGTTGTTCTTAAGAATGTTGCACCATCTAATTCGTATTTATACTTGCCATACAAATTATCTAATACGTATTGAACATGGTTATCTTTTCTAACATCAGTTTCGAATGAATATAAATCGAAGTTGACTCTGAAGAGGGCTAAATCTTTTTTGATTTTGTCTAATTCCTTCTTCATTCCATAAACTTTTAGGAAATCAAAAGATGATTTAGAACCATCAAGATATTGTGTTCCATACTCACTATTGAATTCTTTAGCGATATCGACAATATCTTGAGCGTGATAACTATCTTCAGGGAGGTCGACATCTTCTCCATTAAGTTGTCTATATCTAACATTAAGAGATACGCCTAATAAATTAATTTGGTTTCCAGCGTCGTTAACATAGAATTCGCGTGTGACATCATAGCCCGCAAAATCATAAATTCTACAAATAGAATCACCGACTGCAGCAATTCTAGCATGTCCTAAGTGGAGATCACCTGTTGGGTTTGCGCTTACAAATTCAACATTAATCTTTTTGTTCTTCTTAGGAGCACGACCATAATTATCTTTTTCTTTAAGAATCTTACCTACGATTGAGTTAAGAGCTTCATTCTTAAGGAAGAAGTTAATAAAACCAGGGCCAGCAATTTCAATCTTCTCAATGCCATCGTAATCTATATCGTTAACGATAATTGAGGCGAGTTCCTGTGGTTTTTTTGAAATTCTACCGGCATATTTAAGCGCTGCATTTGAAGCGTAATCACCAAATTTTTTATCTTTAGTATTACTAATTTCGATTTCGTTCGCGCTTAAAGATAAGCCTTGGTTCTCAAGTACTTTTAATAGCTTTTCTTTTAATGTTTGTTCAATATTCATAAGGCAATATTATACGTGCGAGCGAGAATGCGCGCAATAGTTATTTCCTTTCTAGCAACACGACTGAGGTTGCTTTTATTGCTTCACCTTTGCCGATTGGCCCAATTGAGTTATAAGACATAGCTTTAACACTAACGTTCTCAGAATTGGTATCTAATAAACCGGCAATATTCTCTTTAATTTGGTGTTTGTAATCTTTTAGTTTTGGAGATTTACAAGCAATTTGGATATCGATATTTCCAATTTTATATCCTTCTTTGTCCATAAGATCTTTAGCATATCTCACAAAATACGCTGAATCTTTGCCTTTAAATTCAGGGTCATTGTCAGGAAAATGATCTCCCAAATCGCCTTTTGCTAAAGCACCTAAAATAGATTCAGCAACTGCGTGAAGAACTACATCAGCATCACTATGACCATCTAATCCAGGGTAATTAGGAAAATACACTCCACCTAAATGAAGTTCTCTTCCTTTTTTGATTGGATGAATATCTTCGCTATAGCCAATTCTCATATTAAACATTAAACCTAAAGAAGACGATGTCTCCATCTTTCATCTCGTAGGTTTTTCCTTCCATTCTAATTTTTCCAGCTTCTTTTAAAGCGAGCTCAGTTTTATATTTGACAATGTCGTCATAAGAATAAACTTCTGCTTTAATAAATCCTTTCTCAAAATCGGTATGGATAATACCAGCACATTGAGGAGCCAACATTCCATTCGAGAATGTCCATGCTCTACATTCATCAGGCCC
>CACYJD010000176.1 GCA_902774655.1 uncultured Erysipelotrichaceae bacterium
CGTTAATCTTGTTATATTGATATCTTTGATATCACTCAAAAGAAGCGTGCTAAAAGGAAGGCAAAATTCGCCTTCCTTTTTTCTTTCAATATTTCTCGTTGATTTTTATTTATCATTATTGTATAGTATTAACGCTGTCTATCAGACAGATGGGCCTATAGCTCAGTTGGTTAGAGCGCGCCCCTGATAAGGGCGAGGTCGCTGGTTCAAGTCCAATTAGGCCCACCAAAATGATTAAAATAGTTCTACGAAAGTAGGACTTTTTCTTTTTTAAGAAAGAAAGTATGATATACTCATAATATATTATGGATTATAAATATATATTAGAGCACATGACATTATTCGACAAAGCTTCTATGCTTGTCGGATATAGAAATATGAAAACAAGACCAATGGAGGCTTTTGATATTCCTTCATTAATCATGTCTGATGGTCCTAATGGTGTGAGAAAAGAAAACGACGGAGATATCTCTATTGATAATTCCGTTAGAACATTACCTGCGACATGTTTTCCGGCAGGCAATACTTTATCAAACTCTTGGGATGATGATTTGCTATATAAAGTTGGTGAACAAATTGCTTTAGAGTGCCGTTACTACGGTATCAACGCAATTCTTGGACCAGCAGTTAATATTAAAAGAAATCCATTGTGCGGAAGAAACTTTGAATATCTAAGTGAAGATCCTGTCTTGTCTGGTTATCTTGCTTCTAAATTTATTAAAGGTGTACAAGATAATCACGTTCTTTCTTGTATCAAACATTACGCTGCAAACAACTTAGAAAAGTGGAGATATATTGGTGATTCCATTGTCGATTTAAGAGCGCTTAATGACATCTATTTGAAGTCATTTGAGATTGCTATTAGAGAGTCAAATCCAGGCATGATTATGACTGCATATAATCAAATTAATGGCACTTTTGCTAGTGAAAACGTGTATTTAATTAGAAATCGTTTAAGAAATAAATTTGGCTATGATGGCTTAACTGTAACCGACTGGGGTGGCATGGTTCACCGTGATATCGCCCTTAACGCTGGGCAAGATTTAGAGATGCCTGGAATGATTAAAGAAAACATCAAAAGTATTGTCGATGGAGTGAATAATAAACTTATCGATAAAAAGACTGTTGATGAATCATTATTAAGATTGTTAAAAGCTATCGACGCCACACGCGTGGAAAAATTAGAAGATGAATCGGTCTTTGATAAAGGAAAATATATCGCTTTAGAGAGTGCCATAAAAGGCGCGGTCTTATTAAAGAACAAAGATAGCATTCTTCCTCTTTCCAAAGATAAGAAGTATGTCATTATTGGCGATCTCTTCCAAAACATGAGATTCCAAGGTAGTGGATCCGCATTAATCAACGCTAAAACATTATTGGATAACAAAATGGCGTTTGATGAAATGGGTATCAAATATGAATATCAACCTGGATACAATCAAATGAACCCAGAGATTAATCTCATTTTAGAAACAGATGCTTTAAATGCCGCAAAAGAGGCCGATACAATCATTTTCTTTGGTGGATTAACGGATTTATCTGAATCCGAAGGATTCGACCGTGAGGATATGAAATTAGATGTTAATCAAGAACATTTAATTGAAAGACTAGTTTCACTAAATAAGAAAATTGTCTTTGTTATGTATGGTGGAGCCCCATTTGAAATTCCATGTGAAGATAAGATTGATGGTTTACTCTATATGTCTCTTCCAGGAGAATGTGGTGGCTTAGCTTTAACTAAGTTATTATTTGGTGAAATTTCACCAAGTGGCAAATTATCACAAACATGGCCAAAGAGATATGAAGATATCCCATATTTTAATGAATTTGATAAAACTCCATATGAGTTATATAAAGAATCTATCTTTGTCGGTTATCGTTACTATAACACCGTGAAGAAAGAAGTTATGTTCCCATTCGGTTATGGTTTAACATATGGCAAATATTCTTTCTCAAGTTTAAAAGCTAAGGTCAATGGTGATTATATTGACCTCACATTTAAAGTTACTAATGAAAGCGATATATCTTTATCCGCGATTGCTCAAATCTATGTTAGTAAACCAGAAAGCGGTGTTTATCGCGCGAAGAAAGAACTTAAGGCCTACGCAAGAGTGGAACTTGCTCCAAAAGAAGAAAAAGAAGTTTCTACTAGAATTAAAATCGCTGACTTAAAAGTTTATGATTCCAAAACTGGCGAAGACAAACTTGAAGGTGGAGAATACATTATCTATTTAAGTGAAAACGTTGAGAAAGATATTGAATCAGTATCAATTAATTT
>CACYJD010000177.1 GCA_902774655.1 uncultured Erysipelotrichaceae bacterium
AGGAGATATACATATGGCAAAAGTTCAAAAAGAGAAAAAACAAAACTGGTGGACCAGAAAATCTAAAGGTGGAAAAACAGCCTTTATTATTGAAATGGTCCTACTTCTTGTATGTTTATTTGCATTAACTACATTTTTATTTGCTAGAGAGTTTTATGGAAACGAGATAGCTAATGAGATTTATAAAAGCGAAACAATTCCGAATGGTTTTGTGTTTATTGCCGAAAATGTTAAAACAAATATTCCTAACGTATTCCTTTCTTTAGCGGTAATCGCTATTGTATGGGGTATTTCAATTGTTGCAGTATTCCTAACTAACCTATGTACAAAGGGCAATAAAAGAAGCAGAACTATAGGATCAATTGTTAAATCAATTATTAAATACGCCTCATTTATTATTGGGTTAGCCATTGTATTGGTTATTTGGGGAGTAAATGTAACCGGCATAGTTGCGTCATTAGGAATTCTAACATTAATTATTGGTTTAGGCTGCCAATCACTAATCCAAGACGTTGTTAGTGGTCTCTTTATTGTATTTGATGACTATTTTTCAGTTGGGGATATGGTCATAATTGATGGATTTAGAGGGTATGTAAGTGAGATTGGACTTCGCTCCGTTAAGATTGATGATAAAGTTGGCGATATTAAAACTATCACTAATAGTAATATTGGTACATGTGTCAATTTATCTAGAGAAGACAATATGATTACTGTGAATATGCCTGCTAGCTATTTTGAAGATGTTGAAAGAGTAGAGGCAGTTTTTGCTAGAGAACTCCCACAAATTGCAAAAAGAATTCCTCAAATCCTTAATGGAATTACATATAAAGGTATATCTAACTTCTCAGATGCTGGTGTCGAATATACTTTCGCAGTTCACTGCTTAGCAGCGGATAGATTCCAAGTTAAAAGAGATTTAAATAGAGAAATCTATCAGATGTTCGTCAAAAACAATATTGTTGTGCCATTTAATCAAATTACTATTAATAATCCAGATAGTGCTGATAGACCACATCCATCCGCCGAAGATAAACAACTATCTCAAGGTCTAATAAATCAACAAAGAGCAATCACCCCAAAAGGTAAAAAAACAAGATTTGTTAACAAAGTAAAAGCCTCTTTTGAAGAGACTTTAAAAGAAGTTGATAGTGGTGATTAAAAATCCCAAATAGGCGAGTATATAGCCTTAATTAATCAACTTTTGTAACTTCGTAGCCAGCGTTAGTAACAGCTTCTACTAAGATTCCGTTAGCGATTTCGTGGCTAAGTGTAACACTAGCGGTTCCGTCCGCTAGCTTTACATTTGCGTCGCTTACTCCTTCAACTGCTTTTAATGCAGCAGCTACTCTAGCGACGCAATGTTCGCACATCATTCCTTTTACATGTAATGTGCGAACCTTAGAGTCTTTTCTAATTTCGTTTAGATTAATGTTTGGCATATTTTTGGCCACCTTTCTATTTGTTTTATTAGAATTGTATAGTTTGAATAAGTTTAATCTTAAAGCGTTAAGGACCACAAATAAGCTTGATAAGCTCATCGCTGCGCTTCCCATCCAAGGTCTTAACGATAGTAATCCAAGCCCGGTAAACGCTCCTGCGGCAATAGGTATCATAATAAGGTTATATATAAAGGCCCAGAATAAGTTTTCTTTAATATTTAGTAATGTTGCGCGAGATAATCTTATTGCTGCTGTTGCATCTTTCAATGTCGATTTCATTAGAATTATTTCAGCTGAGTCGATTGCGATATCACTTCCTGCACCAATAGCAATTGAAACATCTGCTTTAGTTAAACTAGGTGAATCGTTAATGCCATCACCAATCATCATTACTTTTCCATGTTTTTGTAATTCATTTATTACTAAAAGTTTTTCGTTTGGAAGTACACCGCTAATGAAATGATCAATACCGACTCTACTAGCAACATCTTTTGCTACTATATTGTTATCTCCAGTTAACATTATTTGAGTGATACCAAGTTTTTTGAATTCATTAATTGCTTCTACACTATCTTCTTTTACTTCGTCTTTTACAGTTATGACACCGATAATTTCGTTATTCAAAATGAATATTAATGGTGTTGCGCTTTCATCATAAATATTCTCATTTAGCTGAGAACCTATTGTTTTTAGATATGATTTATTACAACCAATAAGTGTTTTTCCGTTATATTTTGCTTTTACACCATGACCTTCAATAATTGAAAAATCAGTTAGTGGTGTTTTAGTAATTTTATTGGCCTCGCCATACTTTAT
>CACYJD010000178.1 GCA_902774655.1 uncultured Erysipelotrichaceae bacterium
GGCGCTGTTAATACTTCATTACTTGAAGTCTCCACCACTAAGATTGATAGATTCTTAGACGAAACAAAAACTTACGAGAACAACGCTTATAACTTTAGAAAAATTACTGAAAGTGTAGAAAGTCGTAAGATACCCCCTGAGAAAATTGGAAATCTAATCCTTAAAGTTCTAAGCAAGAAGGAACCTAAATATGTATATAAAATCAATAGGAATCCGCTTCTTTTGCTATTAAATGCATTACCTCAAAGGTTCCAAAACTTTATTATTCGTAAAATTTTAGAAAAGAAATAATAAGTCTCCAATTATGAAGAATAAGAATATCGTATTTTATCAAATCTTCGTTAGAAATTATTCTAATGAAGGAACTTTTAAAGCAGTCGAAAAAGACTTAAATAGAATTAAAGATTTAGGTGTAGATGTTATTTATCTATTACCAATTCATGAAATCGGTGTATTAAATCGCAAAGGTACATATGGTTCACCTTACGCTATTAAAGATTATTTCTCAATTTCTAAAGACCTTGGAGATATTTATGATTTTGTATCGTTAGTAAATAAAACCCACGAACTAGGAATGAAAATTATTCTTGATATGGTATTTAACCACACCTCACCAGATAACGTTTTAATAGATACTCATCCTGAATATTACTACTATAAGAACGGTAAAAGAGGGAATCGTGTGGGCGATTGGAGTGATATCGTTGATTTAGACACTACTAGAGAAGACACACAAGAATACCTTGTTTCAGTATTATCATATTGGAGAAATAAAGGCGTTGACGGATTTAGATTTGACGTTTCAAGTATGATTCCTTACTCATTCTTTAAAAGAGCAAGAGAAGCCCTAGGAAAAGAACCTATATTCTTAGGTGAATGCATTGATGAGAATTTCGCTAAATACATCCAATCCATAAATAGTCCATATATGAGTGATATAGAATCAATGGATTTTTTCGATTATCTATATAACTATAACTATGTTAAACATTTTTTAAACTATCTTAAGGGCGAAGAAAAACTTGAAGTAGCTTTGAATATAATTGAAAAAGATGATCCACGTATCGTAAGAGTTCATTGCTTAGAGAATCACGACATTGATCGCTTTGCATCATACTTTGACAACAAAGAGAAAATAAAAGAATGGTTATCATTTATTTATAAACTTAAAGGCCCTGCTTTCTTATATATGGGGCAGGAATATGGCATCAAACATAAACCTGAATTATTTAAAAAAGACCCAGTTAACTGGATCATCGATAATGAACTCTGTGAGTTTTATAAAGGATTAATTATCGAGAAGCATAATCAATAATATTGAAAATAAATGAAACCCTACCGCCTAATAACGATAGGGTCGCATAATTTTTTAAGATAAATATCTTACTCTACTTTGACTTTAACTTCTTTAATTAAACCTTTCTTAAGTAGAACTTCTTTAGATTCAAACGGAATACGATAATCATCGTTAAGATCTTCACCTTTTTCACATTTTAATTGTCTCATCACTCTAGAAATTAATTCTTTAGCGAGTTCTTTTCTCCTCTCGTTAACGATTAGATACATACATGGGACATCTTCATATTTCTTATATTCCACTTGTTCGACCTTATATTTTTGACCGATTTTTGATGCATCCAAAGCGTAATAGATTGCTAGGTTTTTACGTTTAAAGACGAATTTAAGAGCTTGCTTACCACCGACATTAATCGAATCAAAGTGCCAGCTTACTCTACTTGTAGAGCCACTAAATGAAAGTGCAAAATTCTTGAGCTCATTATAGTAGTTTTTAAATTCATCATCGGTTTGAGAAAGTTTAGCGGAGAATGATTTCACAAATCTAGTCTCATATTTATGACCAGTATTATCTACAGTAGTAACAATTTCATCGCCTTCTTCGTCAACTTTAGTTTCCACGACTATTTCTTCTTCAGCAGGTTTATTAACTTGAATCTTTTGTTCTTTAATTAAACCTCTTTCAACAAGTGGTTTATTAGGTTCATATGGAAGATTTGAATAGACTTCATGTTGCTCTTCGCCTTTTTCTAAACCGAGGTTAGCGGCAACCACTGCAATAAGTTCTTTTGCATATCCTAATCTTCTATCATTTTTAATTCGATATAGGCATGGTACATCTTCGTAACGTTTAGATTCAATTTTCTCTACTTTGTATTTTGAATCTAGATAATCATCAGCGGTTAAAGGAAGATAAACACAAAGTGTTTTTCCTCTAACTGCA
>CACYJD010000179.1 GCA_902774655.1 uncultured Erysipelotrichaceae bacterium
TTAGTAAACCAAAGTTAAAGGGGGCATGGATATCCCTCCAAAGTTAAGGGGGGACTAGAAATCAAGTCTCAAAGTTAAAGGGGGCAGTTCAAATGGATGCCTTCTTTTCTTTGTCGGCTTTCTTTTCCCGCTGGGAAGAAAAGAAACCGAATATTCACAAATGAAAAAGCAGTCTCTTATCATATTTATAGCTAAAAACAATGAAAGGAGAACTGCCATGATTACTATATCAATTTTGGCTAATTTTTTAAGCATAAACTCATCAGAAATTGAAGAGTTTGATGTTGCAACCACTGATAATGGAGACGTGATTCTCATAAAACTAAAGAAGAAGGAATGCTGTTGTCCCTACTGTAGATCATCTTCGTTACGTTTTAAGGAATATCGAAACAGAAAGATAAAACACGCTTTATTTTTAGGTAGAAAAACTATCTTTGTTTTAAGAAGTAGAAAATATAGGTGTTTAGAATGTAGCAAAGCTTTTATGGAACCAAATAATTTCGCTCCAAAAAGATCAAGAGCTAGCTATGAAACAATAAGAGTTGTTTTAGAAAGCTCTCAGTTCTACAACAACACCTGGAAAGAGGTTGGAGAAAGGGCTCATATATCTGATACAGCCACGATTGATGTGTTTGATAGATTTGTTAACTTGTCAAGAAACACTTTGCCTAGAGTTCTCTCTATCGACGAATGTTACAACAAACATCAATTTAATAAGCCATATTCGTGTATATTCTTCGATTTCTTAAACAACAAAATTGTCGACATTATAGAAGATAGAAGCAAACATAATCTATTTACTTATCTTAATAAGATAACAAAAGAAGAAAGGGAGAATGTTGAATATGTAGTTATTGATATGTGGGAACCTTACTTAGATATTGCCACATTATTTTTCCCTAAAGCCATCGTTGCTATAGATTCGTTCCACGTTATTAAAGAAATAGGCTTTGCTCTTGATAAAGTGAGAAGAAGAATAATGAATGGATGTCCAAAAGGAAGCACTGAATATTATCTTCTTAAGAAATGGAATTATACATTGTTCAAAGAATACCGATTATGGGATGAAAAATTTAAAGTTAAAGGACTTGGTAATAAATGGTATAACCTCTATCAAATACAGAAGATGTTAATTGATATTCATCCCGATTTAGAAGTTGCTCAAGACTTCTATTCCTATTATAAAAGAATGAACAAGATAACGGGATACGAATCCGCTACAAAGATGTTAGATTCAATGATCAACAACAAAGAGATAATTAAGTTAAACGAATTTATTCCAGTCATACAAATGCTGTCTAATTGGAAAGAATGGATTGCCAATTCTTTCATCGTCGTTGATGGAAGAAGATTATCTAATGGTCCTATTGAAGGATTTAACTCCAATTTTAAAAAGATGATGACTGTCTCAAACGGACTATATTCCTTTCAAAGATTTAGAAATCGACTTATGTACTGCTACAACAAGCCAAACATCTTATCACCGGTCAAAGAGAGAATATCTAAACGCCCAAGAAAGAAAAGAGGACCATATAAAAAAGCCCGGAATATAACAAATCCGAGCTAATTTATTAGATTATTCGCCCCCTTTAACTTTGGGACTTTTCATCTTGTGCCCCCTTAAACTTTGGGGCGCCATAATTTACTCGTAACATAGGAGGTTACAGTTATGAAAGTAGCGATTAGATACTATACAAAAAGTAAAAAAGGCAATACAGAGAAGATTGCTAAACACATTGAAAATAAGATCAACGTTGAAGCTCTTGATGTTACTCATCCATTAGAAGAAGTAGTGGATACATTAATCTTAGTGAACGCGATGTACGCCGCAAATATTGATAAAGAAGTTAAAGAATTCTTAAAGGCAAACAAAAATAACATTAAATGCGTTATCAATGTCAATAGTGCAGCTTCAGGTGCTTCCACTTATAAAACAGTGAAGAAGACTTGTGATGAATATAATATTCCAATCTCTGAAAAAGAATTCCACACAGTCGCCTCTTGGATCTTCTTAAATAAAGGCAGACCAAACGAAGAAGACTTCGCAAGACTCGATAAATTCTTAGCAGAGGTTATCAAATAATAAAAAATGGACAAGTACGATTCCTTGTTGCTCAAGAATCAACTCTGTTTCCCCACTTACGCGGTCGCGAATAAAATATTAAGAAGATATCAACCTTTGCTCGATAATCTCAACCTCACCTATACGCAGTACATCGTGATGATGGTGATGTGGGA
>CACYJD010000180.1 GCA_902774655.1 uncultured Erysipelotrichaceae bacterium
AAGGCTATTGTTACTGATATTGCTGGCACCACTAGAGATATCGTTGAAGGTGAAATTTCAATAAATGGTGTCTTAGTTAAGCTATTTGATACTGCCGGATATCATGAATCAACAGATGTTATAGAATCCATAGGTATTAACAAGACCAAAGAAGCTATTTCGAAATCAGACTTAGTTGTATTGCTTTTAGATGAAAAAGGCATAGATACTGAGCTCTTTGAGACTGTTAAGCAATATAAACATATAATTGTTACAAACAAATCAGACTTAATTAATAAAAAAGATTCTAATATGATTTACATATCTGCGAAAAACGGAGATGTTAATCCATTAATTGATAAAATCAAAGAAGTTTTTGATATTCAGGATAATTTAATTAGACCTTCTTTTAATAACGTTAGACAACTTGGATTGCTTAAGAAAATGGTAGAAGCCATGAAAATAGCAATTGAAGATGCCAAAGAAGACAAACCAATTGATTTAATTGCTGTAAATATTAATGATGCATATCAATGCGCTAAAGACTTGCTCGGTGAAGGAACATCAAGAGATCTAGACGATGAGATTTTCTCTAGATTCTGTGTTGGTAAATAAAATGATTGATTCACATTGCCATATTAACGATCCGGCATATATTAATAATCCTGAAAAATACATAAAAGAGGCGACTTCTGCGGGGGTTAACAAACTTTTAGTTGTTGGTTATGACCTAAAAAGTAGTAAAGACGCTTTAGAAATAGCTAGTAAGTTTGATAATGTCTACGCTGCTATTGGAGTGCATCCTTCAGAAGTTAAAAAAGCCAGTGATAACGACTTAAAAGAAATAGAAAAAATGTTATCTAATCCAAAAGTTATCGCTGTTGGTGAAATAGGGCTAGATTATCATTGGGATAAGGACCTTATTATCCGCAATATGCAAAGAGAATGGTTTGAAAATCAAATTGAACTCGCAAACAAGCACCATTTACCAATCTCTATTCATTGTAGAGAAGCTAATGAAGATTGTTTAAACATATTAAAAAAGCACAAACCTATATGTAGCGGTGTAATGCATTGCTATAGTGGCTCTCCTGAAATGGTAAAGGATTTTATTAAAATACCTGTAATGCTTGGTATTGGCGGAGTTGTTACATTTAAAAATGGAATCAAATTAAAAGAAGTAGTCAAGATTGTTCCAGAAGATATGTATTTATTAGAGACAGATGCTCCATATTTAGCACCCGCACCTCATAGAGGCGAATTAAATCATTCTAAATATTTGCCACTAATAGCAGAAGAAATTGCAAAATTAAGGGGAGAACCTATCGATAAAGTGATTGAAACAACCGATAGGAATTTCGCCAAATTATTTAAAATATGAAAAAAGTATTAGATGCTATTTTAGTGGTAGAAGGTAAAACAGATGTAGCATTTTTATCAAACTATATCGACGCTGAATTTGTAATTACAAACGGTTCTGATATTCCTGAATCCACAATTGATTATCTAAAAGAAGCTTCAAAAAGCAGGAATATTATCGTTTTAACTGATCCAGATTTTCCTGGGAAAAAGATTAGAGACACATTAGATAAAGAAATTCCAAATCTAAAACACTGTTTCATAGATAAAGAACACGCTATTAAGCATCACAAAGTAGGAGTTGCAGAAGCCGATATTGACATTGTTTTAGAATCTTTAGAACACCAATTTGTCCAAAAGAGGGCAGAAGGTAGCCTTAAAATGAGTGATTTAATAGATTTAGGTTTAGCAGGTTCAAATGAATCAGCTGAATTAAGAAACAAAGTTTGTAAGTTTTTACATTTAGGATTTGCTAATGCAAAAACATTACTAAAAAGATTAAATGCTTTAAACATTTCTAAAGAAGAATTAGGTAAAATAGTAAATGAAGCTAGATAAAGAATATTTTGACTTGATTAAAAGTTATAAACTCTTGGCCAACAAATCACTTGGCCAAAACTTTTTAGTTAATAGTGATGTATGTTCTTCTATTGTTAATGCACTTAATATTGTTGAAGGTGATAAGGTTATTGAAATAGGAGCAGGATTAGGATCTTTATCATATTATTTGGCAAAAAACCCTGCAGAAGTGACCTTAATTGATGTAGATGAGAGAATGCTTTCTTTTTTAAACGATCAATTTAAAGATTTAGATAATGTCATCATTAAAAGAGAAAACATTCTTAAGTCTGATTTGAATAAGTATACAAAAGTAATAGGAAATTTGCCTTACTA
>CACYJD010000181.1 GCA_902774655.1 uncultured Erysipelotrichaceae bacterium
TAATTCTTCCCAAGGGAGATTTAAGTCTTGTCTACCAAAGTGTCCATAGGAAGCAATTGAATGATATTTGAATGCTGGCTTTTTAAGTGAAAAGTTCTTAACAATTAATCCAGGTCTAAGTTCAAATACTTGTCTAATTACATGGAGAATTTTTTCATCACTATATTTGCCAGTTCCGAATGTATCAACACTAATTGATAATGGTTCGGCTTTTCCGATTGCATAGCTAAGTTCAACTTCAAGTTTATCTGCTGCACCAGCTGCTACTAAGTTTTTAGCGATGTATCTAGCCATATACGCTGCGGATCTATCAACTTTAGATGGATCTTTACCACTGAAAGCACCACCACCATGACGTCCACTTCCACCGTAACTATCTACTATAATCTTTCTACCAGTCAATCCAGCGTCAGATGCAGGACCGCCGATTTCAAATCTGCCTGTAGGATTGATTAAATATTTGAAATCAGTATTCATTCCAAATGACTTTGTTACTGGAACCATAATCTCATCATGAATGTATTTCTTAAATTCAGCTTCGTTATAGTCTCCATCATGTTGAATAGACATTAAGATGTTATCTACTCTAACGTGCTTTGGATCAGTGTAGTCAATTGTGACTTGTGATTTCATATCAGGACGAGCATATTTAAACGCTCCGGATTTTCTAAGTTCAGTTGCTACACGCACTAATTTATGCGCAAAAACAATAGGAAGTGGCATGAATCCTTTCGTTTCATTAGAAGCATAACCAAACATAATGCCTTGATCGCCTGCTCCAATTTCTTCAACGGGTTTCTTGTCCATACCCATCGCGATGTCGGGTGATTGTTCTTTCACGCGTACATCTATTTTTACTAATTTATCAGAGAAGCCATATTCTTCTTTCGTGTAACCAATTTCTCTAATTACGTTTCTAGCAATTTCTTCATAATTAGGTTTTGCTTTTGTAGTGATTTCACCACCAATTAAAACATAGTTTGTTGTGACAAATGTCTCACAAGCAACTCTACTTTCTGGGTCAACACTCAAACAATAATCAAGTACAGCGTCACTAATTTGGTCCGCAACTTTATCTGGATGACCTTCGCTGACTGACTCACTTGTAAATAGTCTTCTTTCTTTTTCCATAAGGTTAACTCCTTTCGACAAAAATAAATGGCCTCCCACTTAGTGGAAGACCAGATATTTATTTCATATAGGTCAACCTGTACTTATCGTTCGAGGAGTGGGATCCTCGCTAAGGAGAGCACTTACTACTACCGTAGAGTTGCTACCACATTGTTACATCCTTATTTATGTGGTTCTTGATAAGTCGGTATGTAAAATAATAAAGGTTTTAACTTTAGTTATCAATAAAGAAATCGCCTTTTTGAGACAAAAGTCTTAAAGAGGCGATTTCCTATATGTTTTTTTAAAAATTATTTGATTAATCTACCAAATACTTCACCTTGGCAGTGAGCAGCATTTGATTCATCTGTGTCGATGTGCATTGCAAGTGAGAAGTCATCTCTAACTCTAACAACGACGTCACCAAGGATAAGTTTTCTATCTTCACTTGGGATTTCAACACTGACGATTTGACCATTTGTAACACCAAATTCTTCAGCATCTTTTGGTGTCATATGAATATGACGTTTAGCGACAATGAGTCCTTCACTTAATTCAATTTCACCACAAGGTCCAACAACTTTAATTGGAGCACTTCCTTTTGTGTCACCACTTTCTCTAATTGGAGCGCTAACACCGAGTGTTCTTGCGTCGGTTAAGCTAACTTCGACTTGGTTTGCTTTTCTAACTGGACCAAGAATTGACACACCACAGATGGATTTCTTAGGACCAACTAAGTCTAATTTTGTATTACTAACAAATTGACCAGGTTGTGATAAATATTTCTTAACTTCTAATTGGAATCCTTTTCCACAAAGAATTTCGAGTGCTTCTTGAGTGACATGAATATGTCTAGCACTTGTTTCTACTAAAATTTCTTTCATTTTCTTATTAACCTCGCTAGACATTATAACACTAGAAAAACAGTTAGTAAGATTAAATAAGAATTTTATATACAATTTCGCTTTTCTTTATTAAATAAAGTGGTGTATGATATGAGCGATGGAAAACCGTAAAATCACAACTGAAGAATTAGAAAAGTTAATAGATGAAAAAGCTCTTAAAGAACTAAGAGAGGTTTTTGAAACTGTTCCTTCAAT
>CACYJD010000182.1 GCA_902774655.1 uncultured Erysipelotrichaceae bacterium
TCCTATCATTTATTGTGAAGATGGTACCGCTATTATTGAAAAAGAAGTCTTTGATAACATCGCTAGAATCTTCTTAGAAGAAGGCAGTGATGTTTGGTTTACTAAGGATGCATCATACTTCTTACCAAAAGGGTACACAAACGAACACTCTAAAAATGGTGTCTATACTAAAGAAAAAGATATTATGGACGTTTGGTTCGATAGTGGTTCTAGTTTTAACGCTGTCATGGTTAAAGGTAATCATCCATTCCCAACAGATTTATATCTAGAGGGTAGTGACCAATATAGAGGTTGGTTTAATTCTTCACTTACAGTTAGTGTTGCTTGCTATGGTGAAGCACCATATAAAACAGTCGTTTCCCACGGTTGGGTACTCGATGAGAAGAGTGAAAAGATGTCTAAATCTAAAGGAAACGGTATTGATCCAGTTAAAGCCGCTAATGTATTTGGAGCGGATATCCTTAGATTATGGGTTGCTACTGTTGATTATCAACAAGATGTTAAATTATCAGATAATCTTGTAAAACAAGTATCTGAACAATATAGAAAGATTAGAAACACCTTCAAATTCTTACTTGGAAATCTCTCTAATGGTGAAGAAAGTGTATTTGACCCAGTAAAAGATAAAGTTGAAGAATTTGAAGTTGTTGATTTATTTATCTTAGCTAGCTTAGATAAATTAATTAAAGAAGTAATCGAATACTATGAACATTTCGATTACGCTAACGCAATTACAAAAATCATGACATTTATGTCTACTGATTTAAGTAGCTTCTATTTAGATATCGCTAAAGATATCCTTTACTGTAACGATAAAGATTCACTTCGTAGAAAACAAATTCAAAATGTTATCTATCGTTTAGCAGATTCGCTTATGAGATTACTTGCTCCAATTCTCCCATTCACTATGGAAGAAGTATATGCAAATATGCCAGTTCATAATAAGCAATATGTTGCATTAGAAGATATGGCAGTAGTGGAAAATAAGTATGATGAAAGCTTATTAGTAGAATATAAGGAATTCTTAAAACTTAGAGACGAAGTTAACAAAACAATTGAGAACCTACGTGTTAATAACGAAATTGGTTCATCTCAAGAAGTACTTGTTAAGCTTCCAAAAGACACTAAAGTTTTAGTTAGAACAGGATTAGATAATAATCTTGAAGAATTAGCGAGATTACTAATTGTCTCTAAAGTTGAATTAGTTGATGGAAGTGAAATCTTAGTTTCAAAAATGACCACTCACAAATGTGCACGTTGCTGGAACTATGTTGATCATGTTTCATTAACCCCTGAAGGTGAAGAAATTTGTGATAGATGTTCACATGTTTTAAAGGTTCAAATCCATGAATAAAATTAAGCAATTATTTACAAAAGAGGGCATTTCTGCTGCGTTAAAGTGGTTTTATAAGTCTTTAATTTGGCTTATGATTCTTCTATTTGTAGCAGATATTGTTACTAAATGGATTGCCCAGGCAAATATCCCTTATGGTGGTAGAGTAATCGTCATCGAAAACGTTTTTGAATTGACTCTTCAATATAATGAAGGCGCAAGCTGGTCGCTTTTAGATAACGCTAGATGGTTATGGATTATCGTATCTGTTGTTATGTCCACTATTCTTATCTTTATTTATATAAAGAAATTCAAATCAATGAATGGTTGGTATAAAGCAGGATTATGCTTAATGATCCCAGGTGCCTTAGGTAATTTAATTGATAGAGCATTCTATTGGGAAGGTACTGTTGGATTTAATGGTGTAATTGACTTTATTAGATTATTCCCAAAAGTATTTTCACCAACATTTAATTTTGCTGACACTTCTTTAGTCGCGGGTGCATTAGTTCTTTTGGTAGCGGTCATTATCGATATGGTTAAAGAAGCCAAAGAAAAAGCCGCTAGAGGGGAATATAAATTTTCTCCAAAAGAGTTAGAAGCAAGACAAAAAGAACAAGAGCAAAATTCAGTCAACGAAAACAAAGAAAATAAAGAACATGAATAAATACATTATTTCATCAAATGAAAGTGGATTAAGGTTAGATAAGTGCCTTTCTTTACTCATGGAATCTACCTCAAGAAGTAAGATTCAAGAGTATATTGATAATGGTCTTGTTTTAGTCAATGGAAAAACTGAAAAAGCCTCTTTCAAATTAAGCGAAAACGACGAAGTAATTGTTAATGACATTCCTAAAAAAGAAAACAC
>CACYJD010000183.1 GCA_902774655.1 uncultured Erysipelotrichaceae bacterium
CATCTTTTAATTTGATGAAGATGCCTTTTTTAACATATATTTGCCCTAATTCTAAAGGCATATCTAATTCTTTTTTGCTCGCTTTAAAAATCTTTAGTGTTTTATCGCCAATAATTACGTGTGGCCCGATTGCACATAGGCCTCGAACTTTATTAATAAATTCTTTTACGGATAATTCTTTAGTTAGTACTTCATCTTCAGGAAGAATTTTGTCAGCAAAAGTAACTTTTTCTTCGTCTTGTTCTTCACCTTTTAAGGTTCCATCAAGGTAAGGTTGAAGGTTTTTGCTAACGCACTTATATGCTGCATCAGCAAGTTTTTCACTGAGTGAATTGTAATCATCAGATTCATCAATTCCTACTTTTTCAACAGCGTACATTTTGCCAGCATCCATTTTGGATACCATTTGCATTAATGTAATACCTGTTTCTTCTTCACCATCCATGATTGCTCGTTGAATCGGAGCAGCGCCACGATATTTAGGAAGGATAGATCCATGAAGATTTAAACAGCCATATTTTGGATAATTCAAAACTTCATCAGGAACAATTTGACCATAAGCTAAAGTAAGGATTAATTCTGGTTTCAATTCCTCAAGAACAGAAGTGTCTTGTCTGATTCTATGAGGTTGGAATGAAGGAATACCTCTACCTCTAGCAACAACTTTAGTTGGTACAGCTAGAACAAGGCGTTTGCGTCCAACTTGTTTATCTTCTTGAGCGACTAAACCGACAATATTGTAACCATCATCAAGTAAGCGTTCTAAAACATCAGCAGCTATTTGAGGCGTGCCCATAAACCTAATCATATTATTTGTCTAGCCTTTGTATTTTTATTAATATAAAAGTATTATATGAAAGCGTGCGGGTTTTCTCAACTCGCGAATAAAGTATGGAAAAGAAAGAAAAGTATTATGAATCAATAAAAAGACGTGATCCTGCAGCTAGGAATAATCTGCAGATTTTCTTTCTATATCCTTCTGTCATTGCTTTAAGAAGATATAGAGTTGCCCACTTCTTTTGGAAGATTCATTTTAAATTTTTAGCAGAGCTAATCATGAGTTTTGCCAAAATGAGAACAGGAATAGAAATTCATCCTGCTGCCACTATCGGTAGAAATTTATTTATCGATCATGGTGCGGGTGTAGTTATTGGTGAAACAGCCATTATTGGAGACAATGTAACTCTTTATCATGGAGTCACTCTCGGAGGAGTTTCATTGAAGAAAGAGGACAGGCATCCAATTATCGAAGACGATGTGTTAATCTCCACTAATACGTCAATTTTAGGCAGGGTTACTATTGGCAAAGGGTCAAAAATTGGACCAAATTTAGTCATTAGAGAGGATATTCCTGCAGGTTCAGTTATAAAATAACTGATTGAATTTCTCTACCATTTTTATTCTAACTATTTTATGATATAAACGCCTCAAGGGAGGAATACATTAATGTATAAAGAATATAAGAAGGTAAAAAAGTTCTTCGGAACTGCGAATGATTTACTTCATTCTGCTATGACTCTCCAAGACATCTATCTTGCCGCAGTCGCCCCAAAACATAGAAGACATAAAGCAATCACCTTTATCAATAATGATGGTAAGGTTGAATCAATTAAATATAAGACATATAAATCTAAGACATTCGAATTAGCTAGTAAGCTCGATCAAAAATTAGAGAAGCTTCCTAAGAATTCGATTGTTGCTCTTAAACTTAAGAACTGTCCAAAATGGCCATATTTTTTCTGGGCTATTTTGATGAATGGTCATATTCCATTCTTAATTGATGCAAAATTACCTAAGGAAAATACTCAACACTTATTAGAGCAATCAAAGGCTGCTGCCATTGTCACTCAAGAAAACTTTAGTTATAAAGAATTAACAATAAATGCTGAAAAGATTGAAGAGCTTCGTGTCAATTACCGTTTCGCAGAAATCTGGGCTAACCATGTAATCTTCTGCTCAAGCGGTACAACAGGAAACGTTAAACTTATGATGTTTAACGGTAGAAGTTTATGTAACCAAGTTGCTGCTGCGCTTGATATGCCTGAAACTACAGGCGCTATCATGCACAAGGGTGAAATCAATATTCTTGCTTTCATCCCACTACACCATATCTTTGGTTTCGTAGCAGTATTCCTATGGTATACATTCTTTGGTAAAAACATTGTTTTCTTAAAGGATCAATCCACTAAGACAATTATGGAAACTTGCCAAAGATGTGAAATTACTCACGTTTATAGTGTTCCACTATTCTGGGATTCCATCGCTCAAAACGTTTTAAGAAAAGCTGAGCTTGAATCTCCTAAGAAAGCAGAAATCATTTCAAAGATGATTGCTTATAATACACATCGTATCTCCGATAAAGCTGCTGGTATTGCTAGTAGCAATGCTGCTGCTCACGCAGTTAAGGATGCCTTATTAGGTAGAAAAGTTGAATTCTGTATTTCTGGTGGAGGTTATCTCTCCCAAGAAACACTTAACACTATCAACGGTTTAGGATACCCACTATACAATGGATTCGGTATGACCGAAGTTGGTGTTACATCTGTTGAACTTTCACCTAGAGTTGAATTTAGACTTAAAGGTTCTATTGGTAGACCACTTCATGGTGTTGAATATAAATTAGTTAATACATCTAAATTACATCCAAACGTTGGTGAATTATGCATTAAGTCTCCAATTACCCATACAGTCGAAATCATCGATGGGGTCGAACAACTTCCTGAACTCGATGATGGTTGGCTACACACAGGCGATATCGCTAGTGTAGACGCCAACGGATTCTACTTTATTAAAGGTAGAATCAAAGACACTATCATTAATGAGAATGGTGAGAACATCTACCCAGATGAAATTGAAGCTTACTTCAAGGA
>CACYJD010000184.1 GCA_902774655.1 uncultured Erysipelotrichaceae bacterium
GCCTAAACTAATCCCTTTCTCCAAGAAGTAGCCAGACATTTGTAAGCAAGGAACAACTTCTCCTTTAGAAGAAACCGCAACCATACCTCTATTTCCTTTACACATTGGGATACGAATATTGAATTCGTCTTTGTTACACGCAATAGGTACTAAGTTGTATGAATGATGTTTTGGATATAAAGAAATAAATTGCCATATATCAACAAACATTTTCATACCAGTTTTCATATATTCGCTGGAGAACCTAAGCATTAATTCATAATATTCTTCAATTGTTAGACTTGTCTGAGGAGAGTTCTTTTCCCATCTTGGAGCCTCGGTTGTTCTAATAATTCTCATCTCTTGAACACCTATATCATTCAATAATTTTGCGGTGTCCATCATCACATCAACATTCTTTTTATGCACTTGAACTTGGGCTTTAACTTCGAAGCCATTCTTTATACATAATTTCATCGCGTTGATGGTCATTTCCTCTGCTTTTGGATGCTGTCTAATCCAGTTGTGATAACCCACTCCATCAAAAGAGATTTTTATAAGTGGGTTGCATCCTAAAGCTTTAAATTCATCAAGTATTTCTTGTGTTAACAATAAGCCATTTGTATTTAGCTCAAAGATATACATATCTCTTTCATAAATAGCTCTGACGATATCTAAAAATCGATGGTGAACCAATGGTTCTCCTCCGGTAATAGTAAATGCATGTATTCCTACTGCTTTTGCTTCGTCCAAAATATGAATAATCTGATCAAAATCTAATTCTGAGTTTAATGGAGCGTTATCTTTAGCGTTAAAACAATGCAAACAATTAAGATTACATTTGCCGGTAATCATTAAATTCATCTTTGGAAAATAATAATTATCGTACTCATGAAGAAGTGACCATTCATTAACTTCGTCACCTTCGTTACATTTTTCAATCAAGTGTCTACTTTCTAAATTATTTAGTAATTCGCTTGGCTCTAAGTCATGTTTTGCATCGCATTTTAAAAGTAATTCGAATTCTTCTTTAGAAACAGGTTTTGCACTATCAACGCCTTTAACGTAAATAGCGCGATCAACATATTTCCATTTTCTTAAAGCAATATTGCTATTTAATCTATAAAACATACGAGTTCCTGTGTTTCTTTAATATTGTATCACTTGTTTTGCTTATGCAAATCATCAAGGTTTTGTTTTTGATATTGATAAAAAGCAACGATTTTATCGATTAACTCAGGGGTGTAAAAACTACTTTTAGATAATAACTCTTTGATCTCTTCTTCAAAACCTTCAAGTTTTGATGGGTCATACCAAGAATAATCCCAATTTCGATTTAAATTATCATACATAAAGAAAATCAAAAAAATCGAGGCTTTATCTAAATTAGAAAGAACGGCTCTACCATGTTCGGTACTTCCAAATGAACCCGCCAAATCATATAGAGGGGCTATTCTTATTTCTCCAGTTCTACTATTTTTAATTAAAGATATATTTCCAAAGTGTAAATCAGAAATAAAAGACAGTGTTCTAAATACAAATAATTTAACAAAGAATTGATATAAACCTGGCACGTTAGAATCTTTGATTCTCTCTAAGAATTCTCCTCTTTTTGTTTTATCTCCACCTATGGATAAATATAAGTCATAAATATCGCCAGTTAATATTTGAGATAAAGGTATCATGTCTTCCTCATCAGAAATAATCACAGAGGATACAGATGCATATTTATCACCTATCTTTTTTAGTTTATATTCCACTACTTCATCTTTGCTAAATAGTCTAAGTGCTAATTTAGATGCTAAAACTTCGGCTATGCTTTCTTCATAATGGTCTTTATATATACCTAATTTATATAACTTAGGTCCATCTTCATAAAGCCAACCCTTAACAGACCACCCTTGGGTAACGACATCAGGTACGTTTAATGAACAATTTTTTAAAGCTTTGTAATCCCCATGAATGACTGCTCTAGCGAAACTATCATCCCATTTATTATTGAAGAAGTTGATGTCGCTATATTTAAAATCTTCATTCTCTTTTTTAAACCAATAATGGTCAGATAAAGAGAGGCCATGCCCTTTCATTGAAAGTTCTTGTATGTTTTTACATCCTGTATTTTCTAGAATTAAATCTTTATCCCATCTATTTGCGCCTATAGCTCTATGTCTAAAGAAATAATTTAAGTATTGATCTATATTTTTTTCATTAGAT
>CACYJD010000185.1 GCA_902774655.1 uncultured Erysipelotrichaceae bacterium
GTGAAGATTTTATCGATATAAAGTGGCTTACCAATCATAATATGATTGAAATGGAAAGGTTTCCACTCTCTGACAGTATAATAAGGGTAAATTGGAGCGTGTGTCTTCATAGCAAAAAATGCAGTGCCATCACTGAGTTCTCCGATACTATCTTTATATAAATGTCCTTCAGGAAAAATAGCCACTAAACCTTCAGCTTTAAGAATATTTAATGTCTCTAGCATCATTCTTGGATCAGTTGTGCTTGTTTCGCGGTCATAAACGATAAGTGAAGCAAATTTAGTAATCGCTCTGAACTTGTTATCAAGCAGTTTAGCAATGATAATTCGTGGTCTTCTACTCCTATAATCATCATATAAAATTAGTGGATCAATAAAGGTTCTGTGCTTGGCTGCAATTAAACCTCTACCCTTGATTCGCTTAGCTTCTTTACGTGTAACGCCTACATAATGTGTTCTCGTTGGGAAAACAAACCATCTTGTAGCGAAATAAAGTAAGCGGAAGAAATCTAAAACGAAATGTTTGAAACTAAAGTACTTATATGTATCGTATTTTTCATATAAAGCTTGTTTGTGTTTAAGTTGAGCAATCTTTTTAGAAATAAAAGCACAAGCATTTTTTACTTGTTCGCTACTTGTTGAATCTGGGATTAATTCCTTAGTGTTGATAGCCTCGCCATAGATAATCTTCTTGCGCTCATACCAGTGCTTGCTTTCGCTTACGTAAGCAGGCACAAGTGCGACCTCGTGCTTAAGAGCGTAATAAATCACGTATGGGTCTATGCCCGCATTTTCATTATTAATTTTAGCTGCTTTTCTCAAATAAAAGGCATATTCTCCCTTCTTTGAGACTTTTTGACTTAATCCATAGTGCCCTTTTTCATCCTTGAAATAGTTCCCGAGGGCTTTAGACCAAAACTTTTTGCCTTCGGAATAATCACTTGAGTCAAATAAACCATGAACGTATTTAAAATAGTTAGTGTAAAAAATAATGCGCTTTGCATGTTTCGCATCATTAGCAATAATCATTCTGCTCTGTTTTGAAGGAACTGATTTATTCCATCTATACTCGTGATAAACAAGAAACCTATTCACTAAGTGTGCTGGCAAAATAGAAATAAGTTTCCAGAAGAAACGAACTAACCATTTAATGAATCTCATGTTCTAGTTTCTCCTGTCTTTCTTTTTCTCTTCTTAAGCCATCTTCATATGTGTATTTGCATCCACAGTAAAGCTGTTTATAAAGTTTATATTCGTCTGCAATTCTATTTCCAATTAGAT
The DNA here is from genome assembly GCA_902774655.1 of uncultured Erysipelotrichaceae bacterium. Lineage (GTDB taxonomy): Bacteria > Bacillota_I > Bacilli_A > RFN20 > CAG-826 > Fiminaster. The sequence goes on from CACYJD010000185.1 coordinate 1,281, forward strand.
TGCCATCTTTCTTTTTAAAATCACTGAAAAAATATTTTGTTTTAGGATATTTTTTAGATAGTTTTTCACCAATTGAGTTGAGAACCTGGCTGTTTTTTTGCTTAGAGACAGTCATGATAGTTGCAAAATAATCATAACCATTATCCTCGGCGTACTTATATGCTTCGTCCATTCTTTTCTCGTAACAAATAAAACATCTAAGTTGACCTTCTGGCATATCCTTATAAGGTTCTAAATCCTTATTGTATTCATCATTATCATATGGAGGCACGATTAGCTTAATATCATAGCCGTGATCATCCTTCATATGTTGAATTACTTTTTTAAGCTCTCCTAAACGTTTATCAAACTCTGCCTTTGGATAAATATTTGAATTGTTGTAATAAATGGTAACTTTAAAGTGTGGGCACACATCAGTTAAGGGAAAACAAGAACATGGTCCACAGCAAACATGAAGTAAAATTGATGGTTTTACGGCCATAGAGTCCACTATTTTTAGTTCTTCACGAGAAATATTGTAGTAATTAATCTTATCCATGGATGAACATTGAATCCCCAAAAGAGAAGAATCTATACCTCTCATCAACAGCGTGTTTATATACTTCTAAAGTAAACTCTCTACCCATTAGAGCGCTTACTAACATAATTAATGTCGATTTAGGTAAATGGAAGTTAGTAAACTCTCTACCCATTAGAGCGCTTACTAACATAATTAATGTCGATTTAGGTAAATGGAAGTTTGTAATTAAAGCATCAATACCTTTAAATTCGTAACCAGGTTTGATGAAAATTGCAGTGTCTTCACTACACGCAACAAACTTACCATGGTTTTGCATAATCGATTCAAGAGTTCTTGTTGCAGTTGTTCCAACAGCGATAATTCTACGTCCTTCTTTTTTAGCAAGATTAAGGCGATCTGCAACTTCTTGAGACATATAATAATGCTCACTGTGCATAACATGTTCTTCAACAGTTTTTGCTTTAACTGGTTTAAATGTCCCTAGACCAATATGGAGTGTGATATCAAGGATTTCGACACCCATTTTTTTCAATTTATCAATAAGTTCTTCGGTAAAATGGAATCCTGCTGTTGGTGCAGCAGCGCTTCCAACCACCTTAGCATAAACTGTTTGATAACGGTCGTTATCTTCACATTGTTTCTTAATGTAAGGTGGTAAAGGCATGTTTCCTACTTCGTTTAAAACTTCAAGGAAAATGCCTTGATACATAAACTTCATAATACGTATGCCTTCATCTTTGACTTCAAGGCATTCAGCTTTTAACAATCCATCCTTAAATGAAATAACTGAACCAACCTTTATTGGTTTAGCGTTTCCAGTTAAGCATTCCCAAACATCGCCTTCAATTTGATGTAAAAGTAATACTTCAACGTGCGCTCCAGTACCTTCTTTAAAGCCAAATAATCTTGCAGGTAAAACCTTGGTGTTATTTCTCACTAAGACATCACCTGGTTTTAAATAATTGACAATGTCATGGAAGATTTTATCTTCATATGTCTTCTTAGTTTTATCGATGACTAAAAGTCTTGACTCATCTCTTTTCTCTTTAGGAGATTGAGCAATTAGTTCTTCTGGTAGATCAAAGTTAAATAATTCAATATCCATTAGAAACCCTTCTTTGAGCCATATTTAGCAAGCATTTCTTCCTTAAATTCGAGGAATCTATCTTCTTTAATAGCTTTTCTAGCTTCTTCCATCATATGAATTAAGAAGCGAATATTGTGCATAGATAATAATCTTTTTCCAAAGGTTTCATCAGCGACATATAAATGTCGTAGGTATGCCTTTGTGTAGTTTTTGCATGTATAGCAATCACACTCATCATCAAGTGGAGTAAAGTCTTCTTTATATTTAGCGTCTCTAATGTTAACTCTACCTTTAGAAGTCATAAGAGCACCATGTCTAGCGATTCTAGTAGGCAAAACACAGTCAAACATATCAACACCCTTTTCGATACCTTCAAAGATAAAATCTAATGAGCCAACACCCATGAGATAACGTGGTTTTTCTGGTGGTAAATATTTGACGCTATAATCGACCATTTTTGAGAAAACATCTTTAGGTTCTCCAATGGATGTGCCTCCGATTGAGTATCCAGGGAAGTCCATTTTAGCTAATTCTTCAGCGCAATGTTTACGATGTTCTTCGTATTCTCCGCCTTGAACAATACCAAATAATGCTTGGCCTTCTCTTTTGTGAGCTTCTTTACATCTTTTAGCCCATCTAAGTGTTCTTTCAACTGAATTCTTAACGTATTTTTCATCTACTGGATATGGAATACATTCATCGAACGCCATAATAATGTCGGCGCCAAGTTTCTCTTCGATATCCATAACTGTTTCAGGTGAAAAAAGCATACGATCTCCATTCAAATGGGATTTAAAGACGACACCTTCTTCACTGATTTTACGGTTTTCTGCAAGTGAAAATACTTGGAAGCCACCACTATCGGTTAAGATTGGTCCATCATAATTCATGAACTTATGTAATCCGCCAGCTTTAGCAACAATATCTTCACCTGGTCTTAAATGTAAGTGATATGTATTAGATAAAATAACACCAGCACCTAAAGATTTAACTTCTTCAGGAGATAGTGTTTTAACTGTGGCTAATGTACCGACAGGCATAAACATTGGTACTTCAACATCACCATGAGGGGTGTGAAGAATGCCATATCTAGCACCACAATTCTTATCTACATGTAATATTTCTAAATAAAAATCTTTCATTGCCCGCTTATTATAATCGAAGCAACGAACTATTTCATTAATAAATGAATATTACCACTTAAAATCGA
>CACYJD010000186.1 GCA_902774655.1 uncultured Erysipelotrichaceae bacterium
TGAAATAAATAAAAAGTTCATACTCTAACTCTCTTTCTAAATAGTTCGTTTACTATTTCACAATTTGGGATTGGTTTATTATATTTTTTATCCAAAATTCGTGGATAAATAATTCCTCTAACTGTATCTAAAAATGCTTCAGTTAATTCTTCAGGATCCCCACCATTAATTAGGTTTTGGTTTTGGCATCTTCTTATAAGGTTTTTAAGTACTGAAGAAATAGATTTGTTTCCTTCTTCATTAATTAATAAAACTACAAAACAATATACCTCAGTTCCCTCTTGTAAAAAGTCCCAAATAGTGGAGATTATATCGTTTAATGCATCAAAATCGCTTAACTCTTTACGGTTTTTATGCATTTTCTCGTATACAATTTTATAAGTTTCGGATTTAAGTAATGTGTCATAAACTTCCGCACTATTTTTATAGTAGTGATAAATTAATCCATGAGAACATTTAGCCTTAGTTGCAATTGCGTCAATGCTGACACCCTTGATTCCGTAAAGCGCAAATAAAGGTAAGGCAGCCTCAAGTATTTGAAGTTGTCTTTCTTCCTTCATGATTTTAAATTGCAACGGACTTCTAGGCATTTACTTCTTCTTTCTTTTTATCTGCAAATTTAAATAGGAAGTAAGCACCAACTGCTCCAGCAAGAGCCAAAACAGGGCCAACAAACCATTCATATAATTGAATCGTATGTTCGCCGCCAGTTAGTATTCCTAAATACACAAACATATCTTGATTTATAAAGATTCCTATAATCGAACCGATAATAAAACCAAAGATGGCGAAATTCGTAATTTGGTTATGTTTGGCTAAAAGCCAAGACATTAATTTTGAACATAAAATAAAACCAACAGCAATTCCGATTGCCATTGACACTAATAGCAATAGTGTTTGTCCAATATTAACGCCATTAAAGAAATTATCTACTAAACCAAGTAAAGGTTTATAGAAACCAAGTATAAGCATAATGATTGATCCCGAGATGCCAGGCACAACCAATGCAACTGAAGCAAGCATTCCAACAAAGAAAATAATTATGTATAAATAAAACGGAATTTCTTGGAACATTACTTCAATATATGAATCTAAGGAGAAGAAAATCGATAACAAGCCAAAAGATATGGCAAGTAAAAATGTAACAACAAGAGCTGTTATATCTCTTTTTCTAACATGTTCGACTTTAACTGACTTTGAGATGCTTGGCACACCACCTGCAATTAGTCCAGCAAATAGGCAACAAATTAAAAATAAAGCATAGGTAGTCGCGTATTTAAATGGAATCCAGCACATTGCAATGCTTAAAACAATTGAAATAGCGTAAGGCAAAAGAACCAAAAAACATTTAACAAAATTTTTAAAAAGATTAGCTACGTTATCGACAATTTCGTTATAAACATTGAGTAAAACAGCGACTGTTCCACCTGATACACCAGGTATAATACATCCGCCACCAATAGCTAAACCCTTTAATGATCTTTGTAGCCATAAAGGCATTTTTTTCTTCTTGTTTTCGTTTTCCATATGCGTAGTTATTTTATCACTACATCATAATAATGCTAAAGATTTTATCTTTTGATATAATGTTAAACGCTATGAAACTTATAGTCGGACTTGGTAATCCAGGAAAAGAATACGAACTCACAAGACACAACTGTGGCTTTAGAGTAATTGATGCTTTTGCGGATATGGCAAAAGTAGAATTTAATCGCGAAGATTTTAAAGGCACTTATGCAAAATTTAAATTCGATGACGAAGATATTATTCTTTTTAAACCTCTTACATTTATGAATTTAAGTGGTACTGCTGTTCAAGAGATAACCCACTTTTTTAAGATTCCACTGGAGAATATAGTGGTTATTTATGATGATATGGCAGTTAAACCTGGAGAAATTCGATTGAGACTCAAGGGTTCTAGTGGAGGCCAGAAAGGCATTCAAAATATTATTGATTGCCTATCTAGTGAAGATATAAAAAGAATACGAATAGGTATTGGTGAACCTCAATACAACTCAATTGACTACGTGCTAGGAAAAGCAACTGGTGATGAAGCTAAATTGATTGATGATGCTATTGAGCGCGCTACAAAAGCTTTACGTGAATATCTGTTGCACGGATTCCAAACAGCCATGTCAAAATTCAACTAATGGTGGTGATATGATTTGAATGTAGA
>CACYJD010000187.1 GCA_902774655.1 uncultured Erysipelotrichaceae bacterium
TTAGCAGGTGTTATTGTCGCTGTTGTTGATTTAGTAAACTTAAGATTCTTAAGAAATATCACTGTCGCAGTGTCTTCTGTCGCAATTGGATTTGGCATTGCTATGATGCTTTGGTCACTTCCATTTGAACAATATCTTTCTTTAGCAGTCCTAGTCTTTGGTGCAATGTTAATTCTTAACGGAATTATTTATGTTGTACGTAAAGCCACTGTCTTAGGATTAGTTATGCTTATTTTAGGTGCTACTGCACTTACATTTGGCATCTTATTCTTCACAGTTGAAGGATTCAGAGGATATTGCACACTCATCTTTGGTATCGTCTTAGTTATCCTTGGTGTTATTTACTTAATTGAAGCTATCAGCGGTAAAAAGATTATCTCTAAATAACTTAGAAATCGAATAGAATTACGGAGGCTAGACTACTTGCCTCCGTTTTCTGGCTCTGTTAAATCCAGCGGGGAGTCCGTGGGGATTAACAGAAAATAGTTGAAAAAAACTGTTAAGTAAAACGTGGAGTCTTGAACTCATAAGGGTTCATGCATTCCACGTTTTAACATACTTAGTTGTTTTTGTTATCAAAATAATGGTTTGTTTGTTTGAGAAATTAAAAGAATTCGATTTCTAAATCTCTTGTAATTTACGCAGCCATAGGACAACTTAATTAAAGTTTTAATATGATTATTGATGCATTCGGCGATCCCGGTAGTATATCGAAATCCACGACTTTTCTTATCTAGGCAATTAACGATACCAACAAAGTTTTTCTCATATGTTTCAGCAACGGTAACTAAATCCTTATCACCTTCTGCTTTTAACATCGTAATAATTCTTTCCAAATGATTAGAGCCATCTTCATAAGTAGAATAGCGATTATAAGTATACATTTCTTGCAGGCATTGATATGCATGATAAAAGCGTAATTCAGTGCAAATGCAATCCTGCATCCAATGAAAATAATCCTTTTCTATTCCTGAAGACTCATTTTTATACATCTTATTAAGTATTTTTCTGTCTAATGTAGAAAGACGAGCGAGAAATAGCTTCCAATGCTTCTTCATAAAAGTCTTTCTTCCATCACCTTCTGGAAGAACATTCATTACTTTCGTACGAATTCGATTAACTGCTCTTGTAAGATCTTGGATTGCGTGAAATAAATCGATAATATGCGGGATTTTACTAAAAAACATGTTGTGTATTCTAGTAAAACCAGAATACATATCAGTTACTAAATACTTCACGTTTTTTAATTCACTATAACGACTTGCAAAATATTCCCTCATGACATCGATTTTTCGAGATGGAAGTATATCTACTATCTGGCCGGTTTCAAAGTTAGAAATAATTAATATGTATTTACTATCAAAATCAGTATTAAACTTTATTTCATCTAGGCACATCACTCTTGGCAGCGATAAAGGTGGAATATTTGGGTACGCTTTATCAAACAGTTGGATAACTCTGCTTTTAGTTAATAAATTTTCGCACGCTATTTCTTCAAAAGTTTTCATCTTACTAAATGAAGTAATGATTCTTTGAGTTGTAAAATTTAGGTTCTTATTTCTCCTCTCGATCCCATTTAATTCTGGTGTAAAACTTGCGCCGCAATCTCTACATTTGCACCTTGTTTTGGTGACAATGATTCGTAGAACTTTATCATCTTTATACTTAATTTTGTATATTTGGCGCTTGTGATCGTGTACCCAAGAAGCAGTTGATCCGCATTTGGGGCAGAACGAAGCTCTCTTTTGTTTTAAATACACAGTATAGCCATCATCAGCTTCTAATATTTCCGGTTCAGTATCTTCAAAATCGTCAAGATTTAACCCGTATAAATCTAAATATGTTAAAATAAAAACACCTCCTTATAAGACAACTAAGCACTTTAATTATAAGGTGGTTTTCTTTTTGGATTGACGAAAGCTGTTAAATAGAGCGTGGAGTGGACTCCCCATTTACTCCCCGCTCAATTTAACAGAACCCGTTTTCTATTCTTTAAGTAATAAAATTACTTGCTAAAAATACGAATTTAATTATATAATACTTCTCGCAATGGCTGAGTAGCTCAGTTGGTTAGAGCAGTCGGCTCATACCCGGCGTGTCGGCGGTTCAAATCCGTCCTCAGCTACCATTTGTCGGTTCAAATCCGTCCTCAGCTACCATTTGTAGATTACAGCACTGGAAAGTGCTGTTTTTTATTCAAAGAATAACAGCAATAAGTTTTTAAAAGTAGTAGTATATAAATAATGAATAAAAGTCTATCAAACAAGATTTACTATTTAACCTTTGCACTAGCAATTGGCGTCATATTACTTCATGCATCATATTTGGAGTGTCTTAATCCTGCTTTAGATGGATATGATTTTTCTTATATTGTCCAAAGGTTATTCCTTGTAATTGGAGATGCTTGTGTTCCTACATTCTTTGTAATATCTGGATACTTATTATTTACTAAATTCACATTAAAAGATTACCCTAGAATGCTATTAGGAAAGTTATTCTCATTAGTTATTCCTTATTTTATATGGAGTATAGCGGCTTTTATATTCATGGATCTTATCTATCCACCTATGAATGGAGCAGCTATTGATGTTTCATTTAAATCTGTTGTAGTGGATATTTTGCTCGCTAACGAATATCCACACCTATGGTTTATTAGACCTTTATTAGTGTATTTTATTTGCTCTCCATTGCTCTATTTTATATTAAAATATTTAAAGAAGTGGTCAATTCTAATTCCTATTGGATTATTCTTTGTTTATATGTTTTTTAGGCCAGTATATGGGGGTATTTTGCTATGTATCCCTCTATTCTTTGTTGGATCTTACTTATCTTATTTTAAGGTTCAAATAACAAATCAATTTAAACCTAGATTGTTTGGAATTATAGCCTTACTAATCTTGCTTTCTTTATCGGTAGTGTTCACATTAACTCACACCGAGTTTGAAGATTATGCATATTATTGCTATAGATTCATCTCTCCATTAATTGTTTGGATTGCAATTGATGTTATTAAACCATTGTTTAAGAAAGAAAATATACTCGATATATTCAAAACGTCTGCTTTTATTTATTTCAGCCATTTGTTTATAGTGAATGGACTTAAAGTTTTATTTGAGATGTTTGTAAATATAGATTCAAACTACAACTGCGCCTTGCTTTTCTTTATTATAAGCGCACTCTCAATTGGTATTGATTTATGCGTTACATATCTACTTATGAGATTCGCTAAACCAGTATATAAATTCTTAGGTGGTAGATAAAAAATGCTCGAATCTATCCTTACTTTTTAAAAGTGTTATAGTATCAATTACTTATTAAAAAGTGATATGATGTAAATAGGTACGATTATGAAACACAGTAAAAGAACACTCTTCGTTAGTTTATTAAGTACTTTTCTTTTGACTGGTTGCTTAGATATTCCTGTTAAACCATATAATCCTGATATACCTCCTA
>CACYJD010000188.1 GCA_902774655.1 uncultured Erysipelotrichaceae bacterium
TCCCAAGGAATATGATCAAAGCCTCCTTCTGCGCTTCTTCTTAATTCTGAAGGGCAGAATCCATTGTTAACAGGCATTCTTGTGTTATTAACAATGGTCATATATTCATTCGCGAATTCCATAACCTCGGATTCTTTATCTATTTTTCCACCTAAATCATGAATGCTGTCCACTAACTGTTGGAGCTTAAAATTATTAGATGTGCAAACAAAGATTAGGTTATAAACCTTATACATCTTGCTCGAAGATAAAGGCTTCTTCCAAAAAATTGTAAGTATCTTTTCTAAAGCTTCATGATTAACTAAATACCAGTAGTCTAAATTTTGATGGAATAAAAGTTCAGTAAATGTATTAGGGAGGTACGTCGGTTTACCTTCTTTTGCCTTCACAAGTTCATCATAGGTTTCAAAATCTTTATTAAAAAGTCTTGACGCTATTACATATTTATTATTAGTGGTTGTCACTACATCAAAATGAGCATTTTTATTGTCTACAAGATAGAATTTCTTAAGAGCTTCATATAAGTGTTTCTTAAGAATTTCTGGATGGTAAATCCTTATTATTTCATAGATATCATCACTATTAAGGATTCCATATAGACGCACTAAAGCGTTAAAAATTGACACATATTCTTTTTGAGTAAAAGGATTCTTTTTACTAGGCATGAAATTATTATTGCACAAGTTAATATAGATATTAAAGAAAATGCAAAAAATAATGTAACCGTTTTCATAACAAAAAAGTATTTACAACTATTGCAAGAGGAATAGTATATAGACAATAAATTTTGAGCTCACACGTCCTGAGCAAGACGTTAAACTACTTGGGTTAGAAAGTGAGGTCAAAAGATATTATGAACAAAAGATATAACCTAGCCGCTGTTGTTGGAGGAGACTACATTACATTTAAAAGGTCCTTTGCCAGTAGACAAGCCGCTATCGATTACGTTTACAGATATTTCAACAATCACTACATTTACGATAACCAAGTCATTGATGAAATTTTCAATAGTAAACATGACATCGAATATGTACTCCATAACGGGGATAGATTCATGGTTAATAGAGTCGTCCTTGGCTAATTATTTAACAGTACATAGTTATTAATAAAGGCTAGAAGATTTTGTCCTCTAGCCTTTTCTTTATATAAATATATATATAGATATAAGGATTATTCATCCACTACATCTTTTTCATCGATAAGTAGATTTGAATTAGTGGAGATTGAATTAAACTTATCATTCATTCTCGTAACTCGTTTATCTAAATCATCTTTAGTGTTAGAAATCGTTCTAAGTTGGTTAGATAATCTTGACCATTCTCCACTGAATAGATCAAATTGTTTACCTAAGAACGCTAATTGTTTTGAAATCTCTTGAGCGTTTTTAGCTCTTTCCGCTTCGATACGAACCATATTAATGGTTACAAGCATTGGAGGAAGAGTGCTTGGAGAAGTCAATACAACATTTTTATCTCTAGAATAGTCAACGACATCCTCAAGTTCGTGATGAATAAAAGCGAATACGCCATCATTTGGAATGAAAATCATCGCATATCCTGCTGTTTTTCCTGGAATAATGTATTTATCTTTAACAACGGTAATATGTTTTTTGACCGCTGCGGCAAAACTCTTCTTAAGAGCTTCTTTTTCTTCATCGCTTTCCGCTTCAAACATTCTTGAATAATCTTGGAATGGGAATTTAGAATCAATACAAATTAATTTGTTTGGTTCTGGAACGAAAACAACAGCGTCAGGTTTAACGTCGCTACTTTCGTCTTTTCCTTTTTTAATAACGTATTGTTCTTTGTAGCAATTTGGGGTGTCGCCAAAGATGTTTTGCAATACCATCGAGAGTTGATATTCACCATATCTACCTCTCGATTGGTTTCCTTCAAGAACGTTCTTTAAGGAAACAACATCTTTGCCGAGTTCTTCAATATTCTTTTGGGCTTCATCAATGGCTTTAAGTCTTTCTCTTACTTGAGTAAGAGTTTCTCCAGTACCTTTAAAGCCTTCGGCAAGCTTTTCATCAACTTTCTTATTAATCTCCGCTAATTTGGTGTCCATTTGCTTATTTAAAGCATCAAATCTTGTATTAATAGAATCGGAGATGTTCTTTTC
>CACYJD010000189.1 GCA_902774655.1 uncultured Erysipelotrichaceae bacterium
AACCATAGAAAGCGAGACGGTTGACAATAAAAGCGATTATAGAATTGATGAACACGTAAAAAAAGTAAAATGCAAATTTACCCCATCTTCACATCGAGTCCAAGGTGGTAAACTCAGTTACTATTTCTGCGAAGGCGTAGAACTGGAACGTTGCAAAGAATAATACTATTGCTTTCTCTTCAAATAATCCTTCACTATTTCTGCAGCAAAAGTTGAATCGAGAATTTTGTAGCCTGAAAGGTTCAGATGGAAATGGTCATCTGTATAAATATCCCGTTTGTCACGCCAACCTTCAGGGTTCCAGGAAGCAGCAGGAATATAGATAATGCTGTCCATCAGATGATGTAATTCTAAAGAATCTTTTAAAGCTTGCCTATAGTCTCCCACTCCCCGTAATTTTGTATCTAACACACTCATGCAAATTTTTGCTTTCATCCGATAAAAAATAGAATTCCAGTCGTATGCCCCATCTACATAAACATCAGGAATCTCCATGACGACAGGTTTTATATGATTAATAAGTAAAAGACGAAGGATGTTTTCGTAATTAGTAACATAATAATATTTACCCCGACGTTGCCGGGCATCATTAATACCCACAGAAAGGACACAATAATCCGCACCTGCTTTTATCACATCCTGAGAACAATAATCCAAGTCATAATCCAAAGCCATAGTAAGCTCCGCACTCATCCTCTGATAGACCTCACCACTTACCGCACCACCTTTTCCTTTTGCAGTAACCTTAACTTTATTACTCCCTAGCAACTTTTTGATTTGTTCTTCAAAAGTTGAATCACGTTTCAATGTTTCATGAAAATGAATCCAGCTATCACCAACCATAATAACCCTTAACGTATCATCATGATGTTGTGTTACTGCATAAGGAGGGAAAGATTTAATCGGTGTATAATAGGGACGCCATCTCCATATTATAAACAATACACATCCCAATAATAAAAAAAGCCATATAATAATCTTCCTTAGAATCACGCGATCTGATTCTCCCCGAACAAATTGCACTACTGGAAAAGAACAAATAAATATCGATATTAACACATATAGAAAAACTTCTAATTTAGAATTTCCCAGAATGTCCAATTGTTTACTAACAAATGGTGCAATTATTGCAAAATAGAACATCTGGAAAATATATACCGCATAAGAATGTGAACCTAATGCACAAATGAAATTTTCTACAAAGCTATTGGATGACAACCGATAAAAGTAATTACATAGCACATACAACAAAGGATAAACGATATAAAAATAACAGACCCAATGACAAGTCGGCCATTCTATACTATTATAGAAGAAAGGAAATAAAACACCTCCCTTAATATAAAAAAACCATGAAAATAATAAACTGACAACCGACAGGCAAATTGTATAGAAATTTAGTACAATTCCTTTTTCTAACAACAAATATCCTAAGTAGATAAGATAGATATACCGAATACACAATAAACGATATACCCAATCTGGTGGTTGTAGCAGACTAAAGAAGACCTCAACCCCTATCGAGCCTCCTAAGAATATAATCGTTAGTTGAGCTATGCTTAACTGTCGAAAAAGAGGTGAAAGCAATGGTAATAATAAGGCAAATTGAAAATAGACCCAGGGATAATAAGAACCTGGTCCCATTCCTCCCCAATAAGCAGATTTTTTTATTATTTGTACCCACAATTCCGTAGGATGAAGAACCATAGTAAATCCTATGATCAATAGTTCAACTAAGAGAAAAGGGACGAATGCTCTTTTAATCACTTTCAATATATTCCATTTACAAGAATCATAACCTTTTTTATATGCATGGAATACTTGAATCAACAGAAATAAAGGAACGGCAGGTAACCCCCACAGAAAAAACCAAATATCGTGCTTTAAATCATGACTTAGAGAGTGATCAAAAATCACCATAATGATGCATAGACCTTTCACAAAGTCCAAAGAAAAATCACGCCCAATACGGCTGAATTCCACTCTTGTCTCATTACTATGTATAAAGCCTAACATCCCATCTGTAAACATAAATCGAACACAAAGATACAAAAATTAGTAAATAATAGCAAAAATATTTTAGAAAAAATGATTATTATGTTAAAAACCATTGTTTTTA
>CACYJD010000190.1 GCA_902774655.1 uncultured Erysipelotrichaceae bacterium
GAAATTCAAACGAATTGGGACAAAAGTCTCAAAGAGGCGAGTATATGCCTTTTAATGAAAAATAATTCTTCAATAACCTTCTCTGGTGATAATGGAGAAATTGTGATTGGTAATGATGATAATGGTGTGTTCTTAGATACTAGCAAATCCAATAACATGTTTGAATGTATAAGAAGGACAAATAATAGATATCAAGAAGCCAAACTTCAAATCTTACTAGATACTTCTAGCATTGAAGTGTTTGTTGATGATGGTAAAGAGGTCATTACTTCGAGATTCTATATTGATGGCGAGATTAAATTAACCACTATGGGTGAAATAAAAGATTTAGAAATAAGGAGGGTAAGTTAGGTTATGAAAAAAAGTTTATTTGCAATTGCAGCAATTACAATGCTTTTAACAGCTTGCTCAAAAACCGAAGATGCTTATCATTTACGTAATACAACAGGTACGAACAGCCTTTTCTATCACCCAATTGCTAGATTAACAACTGAAGATTTTATTCACTATACCGACGAAGGAATTGCGCTTAACTATGAAGAAAATATTTTAAGCGTTGATGCTGCATTAGGTACAGGCTCATTTATTAAAGATACAAATGGTCTATATCATTGCTTCTACACTGGTCACAATGATAAAGGTACTGAACCAGAAATGGGAGATAATAGATTACCATATATTGAAGTTATTAGACATGCAACAAGTACAGATCAAAAAGAATGGACAAAGGATGAAGACTTTAAACTTTATGGCGGTTTTAATGATTTCCGTGATCCATATGTTTATTTCGATAGTGTAGACAATTGCTATTATATGTTAGTTACAACACGCCATATCGTTAAAGATGAGTTTGGCAACGATGTAAATTTATCAGTAATTAGAAGATATCATTCTAACAGTTTGTCTAACCCACATACTGGGTGGATACAAGATGATAATGATTTCTTCGTTAATGATGAGGGCTCATATAATATGGAATGTCCATCTTATGTTGAATATGAAGGCGTTTATTATTTAGCTTATAGTGAACAAGGCGAGAACCGTGTTACACATTATAGATATAGAACTAGTCACGATGGGGAATGGAAAAAACCAAATGTTGACGCAATTGACTCAAGTGGTTTTTATGCTGGTAGATTAGAAAAGGCTGGTAATAAATTATATGCATTCGCCTGGTGTGCTAGATTAACAGGCGGAAGTACTGGTAGTTTTGACTGGGCAGGAAACTTAGTTACTCATGAATTGCGTAAGAACTCAAATAACGAATTAGCACTTAATGATTTAACTCCAGTTATGCCAACAACATATAAAGATTATTTTAGTCATGAAGTTAATTACACCAACACAAAAGGCGAAAGAGTTGAGAATATAGCCTTTAATGGTGAAAAATTTGATTCTATTACTTTGTCAAAGAAATCAAATAACGTTACTAGATTATCTATGAAAATCAAAGTTAGTGATGGCTTAGGCGATTTTGGTATGACATTTGGTTTAAATAAACAATTAGATAAGCGTTTAGGAGACGGAATTATTTCATTCGATGTACCAAATTCTAAGATTGCTTGTTTTAATAATGTATCAAGCATTGTTAGATATGGTGGAGAATTAACGAACGTCAAATATGATTTCGCTACAAACAAAGAATATTTAGTCGATGTTGTAATGTATGGCGAAATTATCTCCGTTTATCTAAATAACGAAGTAGCACTAACTTGTAGACTAGTTAATATGACTAATAACTACTTTGGTTTCTACTCAAATAAAGCAAATGTTAGATTTGAAGAGGTTAGATTCTATGAGTAGATTATATTCTGTTGGCGAATTATTAATAGATTTCCAATCAGTTGGCACTAAAGGTTTAAAAGATACTGAGCAATTTGTCAAAAAAGCCGGTGGTGCTCCAGCAAATGTTTGTGCACAAGCAGTAAAACTTGGATGTGAAGCTACTTACCTCACTAAGGTTGGCGATGATGGATTTGGCGAATTCCTTATTGAAACAATTAAAAATATTGGTGTAGATACTACATATATTCGTAAGGACAAAAAGTATAAAACATCATTAGCGTTTGTAAGTTTCCAAGAAAATGGCGAACGTGAATTTAGTTTCTATCGCAAAGCAGTTGCAGACTTAAACTTTACTGAGGATGACTTTAAAGACGTTACATTCACTGAAGGTGACATTCTTGAATTTGGGAGCGTAGCGTTGCAAAGCGATGTAGCTATAAAAACGCACAACTATTTAATTAAAAAGGCTAAAGATAGCGGTGCAATTATCGCATTTGATCCTAACCTACGTCTTAATTTATGGGAAAATCATGATGAGTTACGAGATATTGTAAAAAAGTATCTTATGATAGCGGATGTAGTTAAGATTGGCGTCGATGAACTTGAATTCATTGATAGTAGAGATTTAGATACAGCAGTTAAAGAATTATTCAAAGGTGAATTAAAAGTATTACTACTCACCGATGGTTCT
>CACYJD010000191.1 GCA_902774655.1 uncultured Erysipelotrichaceae bacterium
TTAATGACAAAAGCAGAACTTGAAGCCCGTATCGTTGGATATTTAGGTGGTAGAACAAGTGAAGAAATTTTCTTCAAAGATGTTTCAACCGGTGCCTCAAATGACATTGAAGTTGCTACAAGAATTGCTCGTAGTATGGTTACAGAATACGGTATGTCTGACCTCGGTTTGATTCAATACGAAAAAGATACAGGAAGTGTCTTCCTTGGAAGAGATTACACATCAACACAAAAGAACTTCTCAACTCAAATTGCTTTTGAAATTGATACTGCTGTTAGAAAAATTATTGATGATGCACATCAAAAAGCAGTTGAGATTATTAGTAAATATAAAGATGAAGTTACTTTAATTGCGGAAACATTACTTGAAAATGAAACAATTACCGCGGAGCAAATTGATTACTTACTTAAAAACAAGAAGCTTCCAGAAGACGAAACATCTAAACCTGTAGATGTGGTTTCTGAACAAGCTCCTAAAGAAGAAAGTAAAGCCGAAGAAAAATAAGAAATAGGGGAGCTCGCTCCCCTTTAATTTTTATGTATAAGATTGGCGATATTGAAATTGATTCAAAAGTTTATTTAGCACCAATGGCTGGTGTTACGTCTTTAGCCTATCGTAAATTTATGAAGCAATTCGGTGTAGGCGTTAGCGTTACTGAAATGGTTTCCGATTGTGGGCTTATTTATGACAACAAACTCACAATGACATATATTAAAACGGATAAAGTGGATCGCCCTGTTGGAATTCAACTTTTTGGTTTTGATGAAAATAATATTGTCAAAGCAATGAAAATAGTCGAAGAAACTAATCCTGATTTCGACTTTTTTGATATTAATTTAGGCTGCCCAGTTCATAAAGTTACATCAACGGGTGCAGGAAGTGCATTACTTAAAGATTTGTCTCATTTACGGGACTATATGGCCTTAATTTGTAAATCTACTACTAAACCGGTAACTGCAAAAATACGACTTGGATGGGATTCAGATAGCATCAATTTCAAGGAAACTATTAAAGTATTGGAAGAAGCAGGTGTAAAAGCGATTGGGCTACATGTTAGAACCACTAAGCAAATGTATTCGGGAAAAGCAAATTACGAAATAGCAAGAAATCTTAGAGATGAGATGAGCGTTCCTCTTATTGTTTCCGGCGACATTTTCACATTAGATGACGCTATTAACGCTATAGATATCACTCATGCTGATGCTGTTATGATTGCTAGAGGCGGAGTAGGTAACCCAGGACTTATTAGACAAATTGACGAGTACTATAAAACTGGCAAAAAAACACTAGGAACTCCACTAAATGAGAATATTAAGTATCTTTTGGAGTATCTTGATTTGCTTATTGAAGAAAAGGGAGAATACACGGCCATTAAGATATTGAGAGGAATTGCTCCTAAGTTCCTTAGTGGTTATGAAAATATGAAACCAATAAAGAATAAAATTTCTCAAACTATCAATACAAAACAAGATTTATTGAATATATTGAAAGATGAGCACCTTATTTAATTGAAAATCTTAATGATTTTAGAGTATACTATCGAGCGAGGTTAGAACAATGGAAGAAAAATTAACTGATCAAGAACTTGCTAGAAGAGAAAAATTAGCAAAACTAGAAGCCTTAGGAGTTGATCCTTTTGGTGAAAAATTTGAAAGAACAGATACTGTTAAATCAGTTCATGAAAAATGTGATGGTAAAACTAACGAAGAATTAGAAGCCAATAAAGTTTATGTTACTGTTGCAGGTCGTATTATGTCTTTAAGAAGAATGGGCAAAGCCTCATTTATGAACATTAAAGATGTAACCGGAAATATCCAAGTATATGTCGGAATTGATATTGTAGGTGAAGAATCCTATAACGTCTTCAAATTAGCCGATATCGGTGACATTGTTGGCGTTTATGGAAGAGTCATGCTTACAAGAACAGGTGAAATGACAATTAGATGTGAGAAATACACTCACTTAACAAAGTCATTAAGACCATTACCAGAAAAATTCCATGGTTTAACCGATGTTGAAGAACGTTATAGACATAGATATGTCGATTTAATCATGAATGATGAGGCTAGAAAAGTTGCTTTAGCTAG
>CACYJD010000192.1 GCA_902774655.1 uncultured Erysipelotrichaceae bacterium
TATACGCAGGAAGTGGCGCCTTTTCGCTTGAAAGTGTTTCTAGAGGCGCTAAATCTTTTGTGGCGGTGGAGCTTAATAAACAAGCTATTCAAGTTATTAATAATAACATCAAAACTTTAGATTTAGATTGTGATTATTCAGTTATCCAATCAGATGCAATTACTTATTTGAATAGTGTTGATAAAGCTTTTGATATTATTTTTATTGATCCACCATATAAATATAATTATGAAGAGATTCTTGGAGCTTTAGTGAATTCAAAAGCTTGTAAGAAAAGTTCGATAATTGTAATCGAAACAGAAAAAGAAATAGATTTATCACTAATTAAATCTAATAATATTAAAGAATATAAGTATTCAAAAACCCACGTTTATATTGTCAGAGGATTGTTATGAAACCCACGTTTATATTGTCAGAGGATTGTTATGAAAAAGATTGCAGTATATCCAGGAAGCTTCGATCCAATTACTAATGGACACTTAGATATCTTGGTTAGATCATTAAAAACATATGATGAAGTAATTCTATTAATTGCTTCTAACCCTAATAAGAGTGGTAAATTCACTGTTGAAGAAAGAAAAACTATGATTCTTGAAGCCTTTGATGAATTAGGAATCAAGAACGCTAAAGTGGATTTTACAGAAGGTTTATCTGTTAATTACGCTAAAAAAGTTGGAGCGATTACTATGATTAGAGGATTAAGAGCCGTTACTGACTTCGAATATGAGTTCCAACTCAGCGCTGCTAACGAATTTATTGATCCAGAAGTTGATATGGTCTTCTATATGTCACACAGTGAGAAATCATTTATCTCTAGTAGTGGTATTGATGAAATGTATCGAAACGGAATTGATATTTCTAACCTAGTACCAACTAGCGTAATAAAGATGTATCAAAAGAAATATCCAACTAAATAAAAATATTAATATATTTATATAAGAAAAAGCACTTCACGAATGAAGTGCATTTCTTTTAGTTGTTAACTTTCGATTATTCTTTCATGGCGAAGTCGCCGGTATGTTGCCAGCAGTCTGCTAATAACTCAGCCTTTTGAGCTTTGTTATCACCAGAAACTGAGAACATAACTTCACTGATACCATGTGCTTCATCAGTGTAATCGATTAAAAGGATTGTAGGAGTAAGGAAGTCATCTTCATCTGCACTAGCGAGAGCTTCAAGATCTGATTCATTCAACTTGTTGTTTAAGAAATATTGTGAAGCTTCACCAGCACCAGCAGCTTGTTCAAAGAAATAGGCTTGTCTATCTAAGAATTGAACAAATGCTGATTTAATTGTGGTTGTATCACTTGTGACTTCGTCAGCAAAAATGGTGTACATTTTGAAAGGAACAGAGGTATCTTTAACATACTTTGCAAAATTGTTTTGTAATGTTTCGAAACCTTCTTTTGCGGATTTGCAAGTTGCACATGAATCACTTACAAATGCGAGGAAGAACTTGTCTCCATATTTGCTGGTTCCGCTACTTTCTTGTACATCAAGGATATTTTCAACTAATTGATCAGCTTTGGATTTTTCACCATCAACAAGTGATACTTGGAAGTTGTGGTAATAAGTTTCGCTACTATTGATTTTGTCTGCTAGAGATTCAAAACCTTTAACGATTGATGGAATGGAGAAGATGATACCGAAAATAAGGCCAACAATAAGTAATGGTTGGACCCATGCAGTTTCCTTAATCCACTTCCAGATTCTTACAAAGAAATTTCCAATTGCTCTTAATACGATCATGAGAGTATATCCTCCTATACAAGTATAGCGAAATGTATTTTATCACTATATAAATATATAAACAACAATAATTTTTTCGCTCTAGTTTTACTAGTCGGATTTAATCACAGACTATTTTAAAACATTTTTGTGTTTTATCTATCAATTTTAGTTACTTGTGTTTAAAATATTTGTGCTTATGGCAAAGAAACGTACCTTTAAAGAAAAATTTGAGTCATACACCTACAATCATTTGTGGTTAAAGTATGCATTAGATTACACAACGACATTTTTTATCATGGTAATTAGTGCTGCCATATTTTCTTTTGGTATGAACGTGTTCTTGGCACCTTCCTCACTTGGAGTTGAAGGCGTTCAAACCCTTGTTAGTGGTGGATCTAGTGGTCTGGCACAAACTATTGAGCACTTTTTAGAAATCCTCGGAGTTTCTATCCAAAATGGTCCAAGTATTTACTCAATTGCATACTTTGCAATCAATATCCCACTAATTTATTTAGCGTTTAGAGGTGTTGGAATTCGTTTTGGAGCATTTACTTTAGTAAATGTTGCGCTTGTATTTTTATTTACAAATATTATGAAGTTCCCGCTTCTAGCTGATATTTCCAAATTTATTTCAGAAAACGGTGGCATGTTATCTCGCGCTATTTTTGCAGGCATTTGTACAGG
>CACYJD010000193.1:0-1223 GCA_902774655.1 uncultured Erysipelotrichaceae bacterium
TATTCGCTTAATTCTTTAACGAGTAAAATGCAAATAAGTTCATCTCAATTTATTAGTGCTCGTAAACTACTTGAAGGTGTGGGCTTAATTAAGAGTTATGAGAAGCACGATGAAAACAATAACAGAACTTATATCTTTGTGTTATACGCCCCTAAGAGCCCAAAAGACTTCTTTAATGATATTCTCTTTAGAGGATTATTGATTCAAGCAGTGGGAGAAAAGGAAGCCAGAAGACTTTCATACAAATACACAATTGATAGTAAGATTCCTGAAGAATATAAGGATATTACTTGTTCAATCATGGATGTATTTAAACCCGACTTTAACGATAAGAGTTTCTTGACCGACTTTGGTAATCAAATTGTTGGCAGAAAAGTTGGTAAGGTTAAAACATCATTCTTATTTGAAAAATTCTTTGAATATCTCGAGAATACATCTCAAATAAGAAGGACCGCAATTACTCAAGAAGATGGCAAGCTTATTGAAAAGATTGCTGCTCTATATACATTAGATGAAAGAACTATGGCATATATCATCTCTGAATGCTATAAGCCTTATGAATTCCCTCATCTAGATCAAGAAGAAATCTCCAAAAAAGCTCATAACTTTATTAAAGTACCTACATTACAAGGTGAAGTTAAAGTAAGAAAACCTGCTACAATTTCGAGTAATACAAGTAAGGCTAAGCTAGTTAACTTTATGGAAACAGCTACACCTGCCCAATATTTAAGCGCCTCTCAAGGTAATACTAAACCTGCAAGTGCTGACTTAGAAATTCTTGATTCATTGACATTCCAATACAATTTGCCTCAAGGTGTAGTTAATGCAGTTGTGTATTATACACTTGATAAAAATAAAAACATTTTAACTAGAAGATATTGTGAAAAGATTGCTTCATCTTTAGTAAGAGAAGGTATTGAAACTGCTCAAGATGCATTAAACTATTTATATAATGTTGGTTCTAAACGAAACGCCACATCTTATAATAATAAAAAGAATAGTGAACCTATTGAGGAAGAAAAGCCTTCAAAATCTCAAGTAAAAGAAGAACCCGAGATGTCTGAAGAAGAATTAAAGGAATTAATTAGAAGTATTAAAGGATAAATAAATGGAGACATTCAACGCTGAGAAGTTAGGATTCGAAACCAGTGAAGATGATGCTTATATCATTGATGTTGTTAATGAATTAAGAAACGACAAAGATGTATATAACTACATCAAGG
>CACYJD010000193.1:1263-5172 GCA_902774655.1 uncultured Erysipelotrichaceae bacterium
CAAGGAAGTCAAAGATAACGCAATGAAGTTAAAAGACTTCCAGGACGATTTTAACTATTGCAAAAATTGCCCAGGTTTAAAGAACTGTAACAAAGAATGTCCTCATTTAAGAATGTCTTTAAGCAAATTAGGCAGTTATATTAAAGTTGATCGCCAACCATGCGAAAAAATAGTGGAACAACTCGCTCAAGAGTCAAAGTATATCCTTAAAGATTTCCCTGAAAACTTCATGGACGCCACAATTGAATCTGTTGATATTGCAGGAGCTGGTAGATCAGCTGCCTTAAGGATTTTTAATCAAATAATCAATAAGAAATCCACTAAATGGTTATATATTCAAGGCGATAGAAAAGTTGGAAAAACCTATTTATTAGCGACTTTTGTTAATGAATATTTAAGAAAAAACGATGGTTCTTCGCGGACTTATCATTAAAACATAGAGAAGAATTTGATCAAGCGTTTGCCTCATTAACTAATGCTGATATTCTCGTCCTTGATGATTTTGGTGAAGAATACAAAAACGAGTACGTTAGAGATAACGTTATTATCCCTCTATTAAGTGAGAGGTCTCATAATGATAAAGTGACCTTTATTAGCAGTTCTTTCTTAATTAAAGATATTGCTAGCATGTACGTTATCAAAAAAGGAGGAGAAATCCGTTCTCAACAATTAGAAAAAATCCTCCTCAATACATGCGAGAAGGAAATTGTTCTTGTTGGTAATAATCTATATAGATAGTTTGTTGAGTTGAGATTTTAGATTATCAATGTCACCATCGTTACTAATAACGTAGGTGGCTTTTTTCTTATTATCTTGGTTATAGTTTTGATTAAGTTTTAATGACTCTTCGACATTAGAACCTCTCGCTATAAGATTAGCTTTTAGTTTATCAATTGGTAAATCAATAACCATTGTTTCATCGCAATAATCTATAACAGACGATTCGAATAGTAGTGGAACTTCAAGCACAAACTTTTCGGTGTTTTTGTGTTTCTTAATTTCATCATGAATATAGTCGTCAACTAATTGATGAACTAGTAATTCTAACCTATGTTTTTTGTAAGGATTATCTAAAAGATACTCTCTTAGCCAAGTTCTATCAATTTCACCTTTATTAACTTTTAGGCCTGGAATAAATGAAGCGATTTTATTAATTACATCCTTTTGCTTATAAAGATTATGAACAACTTCATCTGCATCAATAACATTGAATCCTCTTTCTTTAAGTAGCGAAGACACTAGACTTTTACCAGAGCCAATTGGACCAGTTAAGCCGAGTATATAGGGGTTATTTGGATTTTTTTGACAGTGTGGGCAATAAGTTGTGCCTCTTCCTCCAACAACTGTTTTTCTAAATCTATGTCCACATCGGGAGCATATTCCATCTTTCTTGCCATAGACTTTTAAATTAACTTGGAAATTCCCATCTACTCCGTCGGTTGGATGATAAGATTTGATTGTGCTGCCCCCTTCGTGTATTGCTTGTTTTAATATTATTTTCGAAGCTTCCCAGATTTCTGTTAGTTTTTCAGGGCTAATCATTTTGGCAGGAGTTTCTGGATGAACTCTACATTCGTATAATACTTCATCGACATAAATATTTCCTAAGCCAGACATAACACTTTGATCTAATAGAGATGGTTTAATGGCGACATTTTTGTTTTTGAATGCTTCAATTAAAATTGATGCGTCTTTCATCATAAATGGATCTGGGCCAACTCTACAAAGTGGTTCTTGTAGTTTTCTTTATCTAATACTTTAAGGATTCCAAATCTACGAGTGTCGTTATAGGCAAGATAAGTTCCGTTTTCAAAATGAAAAATAGCCATATCGTGGACCGAGTACTTTTCACCTTCTTTTCTTAAGAAGAATTTGCCTTCCATTCTTAGGTGACAAATTAACACATATGGTTTATCTAAAATAAAGATAATGAACTTTCCGACTCTAGAAAAAATATTGAATATCGTTTTCAACTGTTTTTGCTCTAAGAACATCAACTGATTTTATGGTGCGCCCGCCAATCATGTTCTTAAGCGTGTTTTTAATAGTTTCAACTTCTGGTAATTCGGGCATAATTATTTGGCATCATACCAAGTACGGCCATAACCTCCATCAACTTTAAAGTCTATTCCAATATCTAAAGCATTTTCCATAATGTCTTTAACGAGTGGAAGCGTGATATCTTTTTCTTCTTCAGGTACTTTAAGCAATAATTCGTCGTGGATTTGTAAGACAACTTTAGATTTGAGATTCTTTTCCTTAAGAGCACGAGTAACTTTAATCATAGCAATTTTAATTAAGTCTGCTGCAGTGCCTTGGATTGGAGCGTTCATAGCTGCTCTACGAGCAAATTCACGTTTTTGGAAATTTGCATCGTGAATCTCTCTAAGATATCTTCTTCTTCCAAATAGTGTTGTAACATATCCGTTTTTGTTAGCGTCTTCAGTTACTTTTTGGAAGTATTGTCCGACTTCAGGATATGCTTCATAGAAAGCATTAATAATTTGCTTGGCTTCTTTTACAGGAACATCGATTTGTTCACTTAATCCCCAGTCTGAGATTCCATAGATAATTCCAAAGTTAGTAGCTTTTGCTGCTCTTCTTTGGGCGTCTGTAGGTTTCTCAACATTAAAGATATGCGCTGCTGTTTCAGCATGAATGTCGTGTCCGCTAGCAAAAATGTCTTTTAGTTTTTGACAATTTGATAAAGAAGCTAAAACTCTTAATTCAACTTGTGAGTAATCTAAAGAAAGAATTTCATATTCATTATTTGGATAGAAGAAAGCTTTTCTAACTAATTTGCCTTCTTCGTCACGTACACTTATATTTTGTAAATTTGGATCGCTACTTGATAATCTACCTGTTGTAGTTAAAGCTTGATTGAACATGGCGTGGATTTTACCATCTTCATGAATGTGCCCAAGTAAACTAGTTACATATGTAGACACCAATTTAGCGTATTTCCTATAGATTAAAATCTCTGGAACAATTGGATGAGCCATTACAAGATCTTTTAAAACATCAGCGGAAGTGGAACCTTTTTTATTTGATGTAAGACCAAGCTTATTAAATAAGATTTCCCCTAATTGTTTAGGTGAATCAATATTGAATTCCTCGCCTGCAAGTTCATAAATCCTTGCCTTCGCAGCTTCTAGATTGGCCTTAAAAGTTTCACCTAAATCTTCAAGTGTTTTTGCGTCCAAAGGCATTCCTTCGATTTCCATATCTGCAAGAACGTCTGCTAAAGGAATCTCAATTTCGTTATAAAGCTTTAAGCATTCTTGTTTATCTAGTTCGGAAATAACTTTGTTTTTAATCTTTTCAATATAGAAGGCAATTTTTGCTGTTTTTTCAGGATTAGAATTATCAAAAAGCGATATAGCTTCTTGGCTAGTAGCGATATTAACACCAAAATAGTTCATAACGCCTTCAACTGAGTTATTTAATGAACTATCTAAAAGATAAGCCCCTAGTAATATATCAAATTCTAAGCCATTGATTTCAATGCCTTGATAACTAAGAGCAACTTTAATTGCTTTATAATCAAAACAATACTTTTTAATGTCGTTATTCTTTAATATCTCTAATAGTTTTTTGTCTTTTTTGGCATCATCTATGTCGATATATAAATTCTCACCATTAATGTTCAAACCTAAACCATAAAGAATGGATGTATGATAGTTACCTGGTTCAATATCTAAACTAATTGAAATATGGTCTAAATCAATAGGTTCTCCAATGTTTGAGACTTTTTTATATTCAAAGTCTTCGTTTCCTAGATCAACAATTTTTAATTTATTAGGAAGCTTGTTGATAAAGGTTCTAAGATCATAATTAGCGCAGAAGTCATTTATTTTTGTGAAATCATAGCCAGAATAAACAGTATCTTTTACTTCAAATGGGAGTTCA
>CACYJD010000194.1 GCA_902774655.1 uncultured Erysipelotrichaceae bacterium
ATTGAAAGAGACATGAATCAAGCAAATGTAATTGATTTTGTTTCTATATTTACCTACTTCAAAATTTATTTAAATAACGGGTATAACGTTTACAAATCACTAGAGCAAATCTCAAAATTTGCTAATCAAGATGTTAAAGAACGCTTTGTTACTTTACTAAAAGAAATTGATGAAGATAAATCGCTTCAACCTTTTGTGTCATTTGCAAAAACATTCGACAACTTACTTATCGAACAACTAATGATTAGCGTCTATCAAATGGTGGACGAAGGTAATAGCTCATCATATTTAAGACAGTTCGAGGTTTTATTCACAAAGCTAAGTGACGAATTATACACAAAAGAATTTCAAAAACAGGATAAGAAACTTGGCTCTATGACCGCTTTTCCTTTAATTGGTAGTGCCATTTTAATTCTTATGATTACTGTCGGTGTCATAAATGTAATAGGAGATATGATCAGTGGCATATAAATTAGGTTTTATTTTATCGAGCATATTTATAGTTGCTTTATTTGTCATGTATGGCGACATTATGGCGGTCCAAGTCATATATACAAATCTTGATGCTATTAGTGTTACTGCAGGTTATCTGATATCTAGCAAAGGGAAGATAACTGATGAAGTCATCCTATTAGCGGAACAGGAAGCTAATGCAATTATTGAGCCTGTGGGAGATCAAACTCCAATGTTTGGTTCAATATACGAATACAAAATTTATACATATTACACGCCTAATATAATCGCAGATCATGACCTAGAGGTCTCGATTATAAGAAGCGTCGTGATTGGATATTATTCATGAAAGGAGGAAGTTTATGTCTGAAATTAAAGGTCAATTACTTGGTATTTTAATTACAATTGCAGTATTCGGTGTTGTTCTTGCTGGAATGAAAATTGCTTTTAGCAATGCTAGCTCAACAATTTCCGAGAAAGTTGCAGTCGCTGCAGAAACAGCCACTGGAGAAAACTAATTCTTAAATAGAGGAGGCAATGCCTTCTCTTTGAAGGGTCGTTATTATGGGGGACGGCCTTTCAAAGAAAAGATATTGAAATAATTTCATTTATTTTTAATAATAATATTCAGCGAAAGAGAGACTTATTATGGCTAAAATTGATGAAATTAAAGTTAAATTAGCAGAAGTTGTTCACCAAGAAAAGCTTGATGAAAACGCTAATTTCAAAGAATTAGGTTTAGATTCACTTGATGTTGTTGAATTATTACTTCAACTCGAAGAAGAATACGGCATCACATTTGATGATGTTGATATGAGTGGTATCGTTACTGTTAAGGATTTACTTAACGCAATTGAGAAGCAACTCAACAAGTAATTTATTTCTTTAAAATTCTTATTGTAAATAAACTTACTTCTTGGTAATATACTACTTGCTAAATGCGCCTACCTAGCTCAGTCGGTAGAGCTATCGGCTGTTAACCGATCGGTCGTGGGTTCGAGTCCCTCGGTAGGCGCCACGCATTTGGCCCGTTGGAGAAGTGGCTTAACTCATATGCCTTTCACGCATACATTCATGGGTTCGAATCCCGTACGGGTCACCAAACGACAATGATTGGACTGATTGAAGATATCAGTCCTTTTATATATAAAAGGTATTGATAAAATTAGCAGAAATTAATAAAATTTTAGTATGAAAAAATTTGATAAAAATCAAAAATTTCCTGTTTTTATTAATGGTGATTGTTTTTCAGTATTGAAAGAGTTTGAGCCTGAATCAATCGATTGCGTTATTACTTCTCCGCCTTATTTTAGAGAGCGAGAGAAAAATAAGCATTTTAACCTTAACCAAACACTTGAATCATATATTGATAATATTTTGAAAATATCTAGTGAAATAAAACGTATTTTAAAAAATGAAGGGAGCTTTTGGCTGAATCTTGGCGATTGTTACCAAAAAACATCTCTCCAATTAATTCCTAGTAAAATAGCATTACGACTTATTGAAGATGGTTGGATTTTAAATAATGACATTATTTGGGAAAAAACCTCATATACCCCGACATCATATAAAAAGAGACTGTCAAATTCGTATGAGCATTTTTACCATTTTGTTAAAACAAACAACTTT
>CACYJD010000195.1 GCA_902774655.1 uncultured Erysipelotrichaceae bacterium
CATGACCACTTTGGTGTTTGGTCATTTATCATTGGCTTTGTTATCATGCTCGCACTGGATTGTATTCAATTCTAGAAAGATAAGTGTATAATGAGATTCATGAACAAAAAAGAATCACGTGAAGATTATTTAGAAGCAATTTTACAGTTGGAAAAGGAAGGTAAGAATCCTAAATCCATCGATGTTGCTTATAAGCTTGGTTTCTCTAAACCTAGTGTTTCTATCGCGGTTAAGAAACTTAAACAAGAAGGCTTGATATCTGTTAAAGAGGATGGTGAACTTGTTCTTAGTGATATTGGTAGAAGAATCGCTGAAAACACCTTAGAGAAACATGAGTTCTTAACATCATTCTTTATTAAGATTGGTGTTGACCCTCAAAGTGCGGAAGATCAAGCTTGCGAAATCGAACACGCGATTAACGAAGAAACATTCCAAAAATTAAAAGAATTCCTCGGTAAGTAATTACTGAGGTTTTTTATTTTTAGGAAATTAAACGGGAATCCTCGGTTGTTCAACTGCCGAGATGAAAGTGTTTAAAAGAGTCATTATCACTTACTATTTGTAAGGTAAAAATAGATAAATGCAAATAAGATAAATAATATAAATATTATGTGGAATAATCTACATATTTTTGCTATACTATATGTAGGAAAACCTATGGAAAAATTAAGACACAATAGAACATGTGTTTTTAACATTAATTATCATATTGTTTGGTCTACTAAATATAGGAGAAAGGTTTTAACTCCTACTATCGAAAAAAGGCTTAAAGAAATATTGATTAATGTTGGAAAGAAAAAGGGCTTTGAAATTGCTGAAATAGAAGTAGGCACAAAAGACCATGTCCATGTGTTTGTTTCAGCCATCCCTAAGATATCAATTTCTTACATCGCCAAGATGATGAAAGGAATATCAGGAAGATTGTTATTAAAGGAGTTCCCAGAAATAACTAAACAGTTATGGAATGGTGAACTATGGAATCCTTCTTATTATGTTGAGACAATAGGCTCTATTTCTGAAGAAGCGATTAAAAGATATATTCAAAATCAAGAAAAGGAATAAAAATGTTACTTACTTACCAATTTGAAATTAAAGTTAATAACAAACTAGGGATTATCCTAGGCCATTTAACGTACGCTGCTTCTAAGCTGTTCAATGTTGGTAATTATGAAAGAAAAGAATATAAATCCCTTGGCTTTGATACGATGCCAAATTGGTATGATCAAAAGAAAAGATTGAAAGATAATATTTGGTATAAATCATTACCTTCTCAAACTAGTCAAGAAATATTAGCCATCTTAGATCGTTCATGGAAGTCATACTTAACGCTCCATAATAAATGGGAGAAGAAAAATAAAGACGTTCCTATGAAAGGTAGTAAAAACGCGCCACAACCACCTTACTATAAGAAAGATGGTTACCACATGAACATTAACTATCTATCAAATGGTTTCAAAGTAATTGATGATAAGATTCGTTTTTCTATTCCTAAAAAGCTCAAAGAACACCTTAATGATAAATATCAAATCAATGATAACTTCTTCTATATCAAGTTAAAAAGACACTTTGATGATATTAAACAAATTGAGTTTTCATACCTCGATAAAGATAGATATAAGGTCTATGTGATATATGAAAAAGATATTAAAAAACAAGTCGAAGATAATAAGCACTATATAAGCATTGATATTGGAGTTAAAAACCTGCTTTCAGTTTATGACAATAACGGTTCTTCTTTTATTGTCTCGGGTCATTCTCTTTTAAATACCAATTACTATTTCTCAAAAAAGATTGCTTATTATCAATCACTTTTTGATAAATGCTATCCAACTCATAAGAAAGGAGAAGTAACGAAGAGAGTTAAGCATTTATATGATATGAAGAATAAAAGGATTAAGCTAGCTTTACATAGAGCCACAAAAACAATTGTTGATTATTGTTTATCTCATGATGTCTCAAAAGTTATAATCGGTGATTTAATGGGATTATTAGAAACAAATAAAGAGTTTACTAATAACAAAGAAAAGCACCGCTTTAACCAGAATGTAAGGGCTATCAACTTTTCAAAGATTTATAGGCACCGCTTTAACCAGAATATAAGGGCTATCAACTTTTCAAAGATTTATAGACTACTAGATTATAAGTTAAAACTAGTTGGCATTGAATTAATTAAAGTTAATGAAGCTTATTCATCTTCTTGTTCCCCTAATAGTCTTAATGTTTGCAAAGAATTCGCAAATAAAAGCAATAGGGTTTATAGAGGTTTATTTAAAGAATATAGCAACGTTTATAACGCTGATATAGTTGGTGCTTATAACATTATGAGAATTTATAGGCAAAAGAATAATGATAATTTCTTAATGCCTAAAGTAGGATTATCTAATCCTTCTAAAAAATATATTCCTGTCACAGACCAGTTCTTGAATGAAGATTGTGTTAATTGGAATGGCAAGGCTGGTAATGTAGGGATATCGGGTAGGAACTACCCAACAGGAGATGAATTGATCACGTTAATAAATCAATTCATGACCAAGATGCTCGGTAATTCAATTGCCGAGTAAGTTCACAAAACTATCTCATCAATATCGGTAAGAAAGCACGTGAGTAATCTCGCGTGTGACACTTTTGTGCGCTCACACATATATAATGGAATAACCACAGTAAGTGAACTCCCTAAAAGGGTGTACAATCGTAAAGGAAAAACACCATGTCACTAGCTAACGATAAAAAACAATACTATAAAACAATTAAGAAAACATGCTATACAGCGAATATTGCTTATATCATTTTGCATGCTTTATATTTATTACTTTTTGTTATTGCTCACTGCGATATTTTAGTCTATGTCACCGCTGGAGCGCTCGCTATTGATTTACTATCATTCATCTTAATTGAGAAGAGAAAGTATTATATCTACGCTTTAGTATGTGGCAACCAATTCTTAGCCTTTATTAGTGTGACTACCATTATGGCGGGTTTCGCCAGTGGTTTCCATTTCTATTTAATTGGTCTATGTATTGTTTCTTTCTTTACGACTTATTTCTCTAAAAAAAGTGTCAGGGGATCAATTATTTGGGTTGGTCTATCATTAACCATCTATCTCACCTTATTCTTTATCACTGAATTTAATGCACCATATTACGATATTCCTAAATGGTTAGAGATGGTGCTATTTACCCTTAACGCGATTATTCTGTTTATGTTCATTGTTTATTATCTTGTGGTTTTCTTAAGATATGCTTTATCTCTTGAAAAGAAGATTATGAATGAATCTAGAACTGATGAATTAACACAAATTAATAATAGATATGCTTTATATGATTACTTTGATACTGAAGATAAGTCATCCAAAGTCTTAGCGATCTTTGATATTGATGACTTTAAACATGTCAATGATAAATACGGTCACGTCGTGGGTGATCATGTTCTTAAAAGAGTCGCAGAAATGGCCACTAAAGTATTA
>CACYJD010000196.1 GCA_902774655.1 uncultured Erysipelotrichaceae bacterium
ACATAAGGCCATACATTAGGTTCAACTGATTGAATTTCATCTGTAAGCATGCTCATGACAAAAGGAAGAGCACATTCCATGGCAACTTCTCCAATCATAAATAAAGGAGTAAAGATTGCATACCACTTGTACTCTCTAACACAACTGAAAATATGCTTGATTGCTTTGAACATATTTATTAATCCTTAATCACAATCTTCATAACCATATCAACGGTTGGGAAGTTATCAGTGAATTCGTGACCTTTCATAGCCACTAAGCTTAATCCTAAAATCGATGAGCACAATAAATAAGCCAATTTACGTGTATTGCCTTCTACAAAAAGACCTTTATCTTGTCCTGATTTGACTAGACGATAAATTTTCATTGTGAAATTGTTAATATTAGACCTATCAAAATCATAGATTTGATTACGTTTGTTCTTAATTTCATTGTCTGCGTGCATATTTAAGAAGATATAAATTAATGCAGGCATATTTGGTTCTTCAGTGGAATGTAACAAATTCAATAAAGTATCCATTAAATTAGTCAATGATTCAACTGGTTTATCTTCGTCATATTGGCTTATTAGATTATCAATGCGAACTTGCATTTCATTAATCAAACAATTAAAAACGTCTTCTTTTGTTTTGAAATAATGATAAAGAAGACCATGAGAAATATTACATGCTTTAGCAATATCGTCGATTGAGACAGCACTATAGCCATTTCTAGCAAATAGAATTAAAGATTTTTTTAAGATTAATTTCTTTTTTTGATTACGAATTTTTTCATTTGCTTGAGCAGTTCGTGGCATAGTTTTCTCCTTGACTAGTTAGTCAGCGAAAAGAATAATAATCAATTATTCTATTTTATGCAAGAAAAATGCAAAAAATTACTCTCACTAGTTTTACGAGCAATAGTTAGATATAATATCTAACGCGAGGTAAGTATAAATATGAAGAATGTAACAAAAGATATTATTTATGTAGGTGTTAATGATCATAAGATCGACCTATTCGAAGGACAATACATCGTTCCAAACGGAATGGCGTATAACTCCTATGTAATTTTAGATGACAAAGTAGTGGTAATGGACACTGTTGATGCCCATTTCTTTGATGAATGGATTGGCAATGTAAAAGAAGCATTAAATGGTAGATTACCTGATTATTTAGTAGTTCAACATATGGAACCAGACCACTCCGCCAATATTATTAATTTCTTAAATGTTTATCCAGAAACTGTCGTGGTTGGAAATGCTCAAACATTTAAAATGATGCATCAATTCTTTAGGGATGCTGAAATTAAGAACACATTAGTTGTTACAAATGGTCAAAAGTTAGAACTAGGTAAACATATTTTAAACTTTGTGTTTGCACCAATGGTTCACTGGCCAGAAGTTATGCTTACTTATGATGAAGTAGATAAAGTCTTATTCTCTGCTGATGCATTTGGTAAATTTGGCGCACTTGATGTTGAAGAAGAATGGGCATGTGAAGCAAGACGTTATTACATCGGTATTGTTGGTAAATATGGTATGCAAGTTCAAGCAGTTTTAAAGAAGGCTGCAACACTTGATATCCAAACCATTTGCCCTCTTCACGGACCAATTTTAACCGAGAACCTAGGGTATTATTTGAATTTATACGATCTTTGGTCAGCATATAAACCGGAGAAGGAAGGCGTCTTTATTGCCTATACTTCAGTCTATGGTCACACCAAAGAAGCAGCGTATAAAATGAAGGAAGAATTAGAAGCTCTTGGCGCACATGTCGCTATCAGTGATTTAGCTAGAAGTGATATGGCAGAAAATGTTGAAGATGCTCATAAATATGGACGTATTGTATTAGCGACTACAACATATAATATGGAAATCTTCCCATTCATGAATTTCTTTATTACAGAGTTAATCGAAAGAAACTATCAAAATAAGAGAATTGCAATTATTGAGAATGGTACTTGGGCTCCAAATGCTAAAAATGTAATTCTAAAGAAATTTGAAGGTTGCAAGAATTTAACATTCGTTGAACCAGTTGTAACAATTCTTTCCTCTTTAACTAAAGAAAACGAAGAA
>CACYJD010000197.1 GCA_902774655.1 uncultured Erysipelotrichaceae bacterium
AAAAACAATTAAATTTTTGACAGATATGAGAACGCGTGAATTATTAAAGTATTTAGTAGTCATGATAATGGCTTTAAATACGTCGTTTAATGCCATGGCGCAGGAGAGGAACCTGAAGATATACTTTAATGAGTATGTCAGCGGTGAAACAACTCCTCGTATGTATGTGACGGATGATCACCCTAACAGCGAATATGATATTCCGTTAGGTGTGACAGTAACATCAGAAAACTTAGCTTGGGCTGGTAAGTCTCGCTTTTTTGAGTGGGTACAGCAGGATGTTACAGACCGAGTTATGGCTGACTATGTTAAAGATAATGGTCAAGTCAATAAAAAGCGTTCCAACTTGAAGATTAATTTTACCAATTTCCCGTATGAGGTAAATATGATTCAATGGAACGTAATGAATGACCTTCTATCTGGTAGTATCACGAATTTCTTTGATAACTATCAGGTAACAACAAAATGTGTACAATCAAACAATCGTGCTGTCACATATTCTAAGAAGAGTTGGGCGCTTAATCCTTTTGCTCACCAAACTACATTTGGTCAAAGTGATATACCTTGGGAGGATGGTGCTGTTCTCAAAGGATTGAAATCTTTTGAGATTAGTGAGAAATTCGAGATAGAGGTCGGTTTCTTTGGCTGGACTTTCTTTAATCTGGGAGAAGCAGAACTTAGTGACAAGGTTCGTACCTTTATCAAGGCTGGTTGGAATGGATCTAAAACAAATTCCAACATCACGGATGATGATGATGATAACTGGGCATTTAAGGTAAAGTTTACTTTGCCTGACATCCGTATGCGCTTTAGGGATGGTAGAAGTACCAATGTAATTAAAACGGATGAGACTAATGTTGAGCTTTATGGAACAATTACAGATCATGCTGGTGCTGTATCTCCAACGGACAATCCACAAGATCCAGATGACTTCCATTATGAGTTTACAGAATCAAGCAACGGTCAGATTATAAAGTTTAAAGAAGTAACATATCTTGGTTCGAAATATCAAACAGGTAAAATTGAAGAAATCAAGCAGACTGGTTCTGTGGATGTAACCGTACATTTGATGCGCGGTGATAGAGAGGTTTCTTCATATACACAGACTATCTTTGTACGAGATTATGACATAAGTACAAATGCACCTCAAATTGCCATTGCTTTTGCTGATGGCAATAAGGGTTATGATGTTACCGTTGGTGATAATAATGCTCAGATTCAGGGCGTTATTACAAAGGCTGGTAAAGACAATAAGGGTAATACTGTTAGTACTACTACTTCCACCAATAATACTAATGGTTATCATTTTGAATATACATCAGGCAATACTGATATCGCCACAATTAACAAAACTACAGGTAAGATCACAGCCAAGAAGGAAGGTGATGTAAATATTAGTGCTGTCTTGATGAATGGTAATGTTCCTATTACTGAATTTTATAACTATACTCTTCATGTCTTTGCAAAGCATGAGGGATTGGAGTTCAGACGCATAAATACTTATAAGTATAGTGAAAGCGGTAATACTAATTATCATAGTTGGAAAGTTACTGCGACAAACAGTCAATCTTATGAGTGGCAATCAAATAACTTGCTAAGGGTTAATACTTCTATAAGTGGTAATTTTGTCACAGATGTGAATAATTGGAAACAAATTGCAAGTTTCTCAACAAACTCATCTAATCATTGGCGTGGAATAGTCCAGGAGATTGCGTTTGATTTGTATGTTCCTAAATATACTAAAGCATCAGCAAGGTATTCAATGGCTGGTAATGTGTCTATAGGAACCAGTAATAAAGGAAATTGCAGATATGGTTTTGAACTTTATTACTTAAATGAAGGAAGTCAAATATCTTTAGATGAAGCAAATAATAGACTTCTTAATTATAGTTGGGACACTTACACAACTGGTGACTTTAATAGTGATAAAAATGCTATTATAAGATGGGGTACAGATAAATATAATAGTAGTGGTGTTGGTGATGGAGGATATTATGATAGAGCTACAGATAATGTAACTTCTCCTAAAAGAAATGAGAATAGA
>CACYJD010000198.1 GCA_902774655.1 uncultured Erysipelotrichaceae bacterium
AGTTTTTCCAAAACCTACATCTCCACATAGCAAACGATCCATTGGAGAATCCTTTTCCATATCTTCTTTTATTTCTTTAACAGCTAAGGATTGTCCTTCAGTTAATTCATAAGGAAATTCTTTTTCAAACTGTTCTTGCAATTCATCATCTTTTTGGAAAGCATAACCTTTGATTTGGGCTCTTTCACTATAGAGTTTAAAGAGTCTATCTGCTAATAAATTAATGCGTTCTTTAATTTTAGTTTTTGTTTTTTCCCATTCACCATTATTTGGATTAGATAACTTAGGAGCGTAGCCTTCCTTGCCACTATATTTTCTAACCATTCTAAACTGGGTTAATGGAATATATAGTGCATTTTCGCCAGCGTATTGAATATGTAAGAAGTCAGTGTGAACGCCTTCGATTTCAATTGTTTTAATCTCTAAGAATTTGCCAATACCATATTGCTCATGGACTACATAGTCTCCAGGTTCAAGTTCTTCATAATCTTTAAGGATTGTTCCCTCTTTGTACCTAGATATAAAACGACCGGCGTTATTTCTATATCCAAATAATTCTCTACTGGATATAAAGCTACATTTGAGCATTGGCAGTTCAAATCCCTGAGATAAACCAAATAAAGATATACCTAGTTTTCCATCAGGAATCGATAGGTTCTCCACTCTTTCGTATGAAATGTTCTCTTCTTTTAGAAGTGTAATCACGGTGTCTAATTGTTGTTTATTGGATAGAGTTAATATAACTTTTTCGTTGCTAACTAGATATGATTCAATAATGATTTTTAAATTTGAAACTGTTGATTTAGAGAATATTAAAGGCCTTGTTTCGAAAACATAATCATCGCTTGTTCCTTTGAAAGTTTTACCTTTAATTACTTTGTGGTGAAGAAATACGTCTTCTTTATGTAAATATAATTCTTGATGTGAAAGTATCCTTCCATCTTCGAATAATTGGTTTAAATATTGTCTGCTTTCATTAAACAAAAAATTGTAATTTGATTCAAATTGTTCATCGTTGGTTATAAAAACAATTTTTGGGTTGAAGTAATCGATTATGTTAGAAACGTTATCTTTAATAAAGCGATAATACTTATATGTTTTTGGATGATAGACACGACTTGAAATATTGTCATAATCAAGCATAACGTTTTGCTCTAAAAGCGTACCAGTATCATCACCTAATAAAGTTTTATCCTTTGCAAGTTGAATATCTACTTTTGTTTTAAAATTTAATAATTCGTGGTCAGAAATTAAACAGTCATTTGCAGGCGCAAAATATGCTTCTTCTAACTCTTTTCCGGATGTTTGTGATGCTATATCAAATTCATGAATTGATTCAATTTCATCATCAAATAGTTCAATACGTATAGGTTTTTCGTTATTAATTGAGAAGATATCTAAAATATCGCCTCTTGATGCAAATTCAAGTGATTGATCAATCTTATTCACCAACAAATATCCAGCTTGTACAAGAATCGATTTTAGTAAATTAAGGTCTATAATCTCGCCTCTTTTTACATGAATCATGTTTTTCTTGAACTCTTCTTTAAGTGGCAGAGGAGTAATTACCGAAGCAATATGACCCACTACTATTTTTGGTTCGTTTTTAAATGACTCGCTCATGACATAAAGTCTTTGGGCAAGCATTTCTTTACTAGACGTAACAAGTTCAGTTCTCAGCAAATCATCGCATGGATAAAGCAAAACATTATCATCACCCAACAAACTTGCTAATAGGTCAGATATTTTTTGAGCATTGTATAAATTATTAGCAATTATAAAATATGTGTCTTTTTTCTTTCTAAAAGCTGCTGCGAAAAGCAGTGCTACACCAATAGTGTCATCAAGTTGAAAATTCCCCTTTCGCTCAAGGAGGGGGGTAGTAATGCCAGTTTGATTAATCAAATCTAACAAATCTACATTCAAATCATATCACCACCATTAGTTGAATTTTGACATGGCTGTTTGGAATCCGTGCAACAGATATTCACGTAAAGCTTTTGTAGCGCGCTCA
>CACYJD010000199.1 GCA_902774655.1 uncultured Erysipelotrichaceae bacterium
ACCTAGTCTTGGTAAGGTTTTCTTTAAATCTGTGTAGGCATCATCTTCATAAAGCAAACAACAAATTAATTTGCCACAGTGGCCGCTTAACTTAGGAATGTTTAAGGATAGCATTTGATTCTTAGCTCTATTAATTGAGATACCTTCCATATCGTTAAGGAATGTTGCGCAGCATAAAGGAAGGCCGCAAATACCAATGCCGCCAATAGACTTGGCTTTGTCTCTAGAACCTATTTGTCTAAGTTCGATACGGCAATGGAATCTTGAGGCAAGCACCTTTAATAATTCACGGAAATCGATGCGATCATCTGCAACGTAAGTGATTGTTAGCTTGCTTCCGTCGAGTGCGTATTCAGCATCAATTGGGTGCATATCTAAATTGAGCTTTTCAATCTCTTGAATTGTAATTTTAATGGAGTTCTGAGCCCTTTTTGCATTTTCTTGGTAAATAAAAATGTCATCGTTATTTTTGCATTTTCTTGGTAAATAAAAATGTCATCGTTAGTGGCTTTTCTAACAATTTCTTTTAACTCAAGTTGAGATTTGTATTCCTGAATAGACTTTGGTTCTTCAGTTACTGTTCCAATTTGAATACCTCTAATTGAATCAGCAACAACTTTGTCTCCTATTTGGAGTCCATCGATATCAGTACCAAAGAAGTATGATTTAGATGATTTAGCAAATTTAATGCCGACGAAATACTTAATTTCCATCTAATTGTCCTCCTTTGTTATTTCGTATACTACATGATCTAATAGCAGTGGAATACTTACATTAAGATCAAGCTTTGTAATTGATGTGTTAATTTCTAATAAACACTTTTCGAGATTTGGAAATTTATTAACCAACTCTTGCAATATTGTATCATAAGATTTGATAAATATATTAGAACCTACTGATAAATTCAGTAAATCCTCGAATATAGCGCTTAACATTTTTAGATAAATTCTGGCTGTTTCGTTATCTTTAATTTGTGGAATAACTAATCTTTGGCAAGAGAATATTGCATCATCTTTAGAAATGAGCATTGATTGTAATTGGTCGTCTAAAGCTTGCTTTGCAATTTTATATTTATCGTTTTCTGCCATTTTTTCGATTTTATCTTTATCGTTATATAAAGCGCTTAGTATTTCGGCATCTTCGTCTAAAATACCCGCAGAAGTCGCCTCTTTTATGATAATTGAGCGATCTACTTTCTTTAATCTCAAGACTTGAGTTCTAGAAATAATAGTGGGTAAAACCTTTGCTTCGTTCTCAGTAGTTAAAAACGCGTATATGTTTTTGCCTGGCTCTTCTAAAAACTTAAGCAACGAGTTAACCGCGATTGGAGTCATTGTTTCTACAAGATGAAGAATATAAATCATCACACCTTTATCCTCTAAAGCTGTTTTATCAAAATTAAGCATGATATTTTCAACATCACTCTTTTTAATTTTTCCCGCTTCGCCATCAATAATCATTAAATCTGCATAATTGCCATCATAAATACGTTTGCAAGTCTTGCATTCTAAATCTGCAAGTGGACTTGGGTTATCACAAACTAAAGAAGCTGCTAAATAAGTAGCAACCTCTTTAAGTGGCATACCGGTGTATCCCGATATTAAATAGGCATGTCCTAATTTTTTGTTTTCTAGGGAATTTACGAATGTTCGATATGTAACTGGTTGATAAACTTTTAGATATTCTTCAATGTGCACAATCTATTTATCCAATCTAGATTTGATTGCGGCGTAGCAATCTTCAACAACTTCCTCAAATGATTTAGAAGCATCAAGCACAACAAATCTTTCTGGGAAACGTTTTGCTAAATCTAAAAATGCTTTTCTAACCATGTGATGGAATTCAATTTTTTCTAAGTCTAATCTATTAACTTCTCTACCTTTATTTGCAGCAATTCTTGCCAACCCTTTTTCAGGTTCGATATCAAATAGCAAGGTTAAATCTGGGAAATAACCTTCTGTAGCAAACTCGTTAATAGCTAAAACTTTGTCTACTCCAATACCTCTAGCAACACCTTGATATGCTAAAGAGGAGTCAATAAATCTATCTGATATTACAATCTTACCTTCTTTTGAAAGTGGCCAGACCTTTTCAACTAGGTGTTGTCTTCTACTAGCTGCATACAAAAGAGCCTCGGTAATTTTATCCATTTTGGTGTTTTCTTTGTTAAGAATTACTTCACGGATCTGCTCTGCTATAGGAGTTCCGCCTGGTTCTCTAGTGCGAACGATTTCGTAGCCTTCTTGCATTAGTCTTTTGCTAACTACTTCAGTTACGCTGCTTTTGCCGCTTCCTTCTGGTCCTTCAATTGTAATAAACATAATTAAATCTTCTTCCTTCCCTCGAGGGATTTAAGTAAAGTGAGCGAATCTGTATATTCAAGGTGTCCACCCATGGGTAGTCCATAAGCAATTCTTGT
>CACYJD010000200.1 GCA_902774655.1 uncultured Erysipelotrichaceae bacterium
AAATCTTCATGAATCTTATCTTCGTCATAACCACGTTCTTGGTACTTGTAATATGTTGGGTTATAAACAAGACCAACAGTACCCCACATATATGCAACAGTGTAATCACTAAGTTTTTCAGTAGTATTAGTGACATTATTCACTGCAGTAATGCCTTCAAATATGTTTTTCACGTATGGTGAACCATAGGCATCATAGTTAGGCATTGCTATAGAAGGGTCAATCTTTTCAAGCATATCTAAAGTGATAAGCTTTTGAATCATATAGTCACTAGGAACAATAATATCGTAGGTAGTTTTGCCAGTTTTAAGTTCATTAAACATGGTTTCGTTTGTGTCGAAAGTATCATAGATAACTTCGATTTCTCTACCTTCTTCTGTTTCTTTAATATATTCAACGAATTGATCAAGTAATCCTTCTTCACTTTCAGGATCAGTTACATCTTTTTCATAAATATAGTCTTCACAGTTAAGGATACGTAGTACGTTATTTTGTTCTTCTTCCGCTTCTAAATGAATTTTAGAACCTTCAGTATTAACGCTACCTTTGTTACAACCCGCTAAAGAAAGGCAAGTAATGGAAAGAGCTAATGAATTAATAATGAATCTTTTCATAATTATCTACCGCTCCTTTCATCAACTTTTTTAGCTTTGACGTTTCTATAAATAGTAACGCCAACAACAGCTAAGATAACCCCTACTACAATAATTGTTGTTAAAGCTCTCATTGCAGGAGGAATAGGTCCTTTTTTAATCTTTGCTTGGATAAGAGTGGATAATGTTTCAATCTTAGATGAACCACTGAGAAGTCCACTACCTCTAGTAAAGGCAGTAACAATGAAGTCATCTAAAGATAAGGTAATTGAAAGTAAGAATCCACTTAAAATACCAGGTAAGATTTGAGGGAAAATAACTTTCCATAAGCCTTGATTAGGAGTGGCTCCTAAATCAAGAGCAGCCTCATATAAATGAGGATCCATTTGTTGTAACTTTGGTTTAACCGAAAGATACACAAATGGTAAGGAAAGGACGACGTGACCAATTAATAAGGTCCAGTAAGAGAATAAGTTTTGTCCTCCGAAAATAAATTGTTGAAGGAAGACAAACATAACAGTGAGAGATAAAGCAATAACAATTTCAGCATTCGCAATTGGGATTTGAGTGGAAATTTCAACGAACTTCTTGCTCTTTTTACCCATGTAGAATGTTCCGATAGCACCTAGGGTGCCAAGAACTACACTAGCGACAGAGCTTGTAACTGCGATGATTACAGTGTTACCTACAGCAATCCATATGTCTTTTGATTCCTCACTAAATAATTGAGCATATAAATCAAAGCTAAATCCTTTCCAAGTGCCGATGTTAACAGCGGTAGTAAAAGAATAAGCAATGATTACCAAAATAGGTAAATACATCAATAAGAGGATGAGGTAAACATAAATGTTTGCAAAGATTTTCTTTACCATAAGTTACCTCCTTTAGCGGAGACAGTATTACTCTTATCTCCTCTATCAAGAAGCATGGTAATGAAGACCATGATTAAGAGAATAAAGGCCATAAATGAACCATTATTCCATAAGTTATTTGCAAAGCTTAGGTAAATTGAGTTACCAATTAAAGTAATCTTACCTTCACTTAAAGTATCACTGATAACATAGCTAGACATAACTGGAACAAGTGTCATTGTAATAGCACTGATAATTCCAGGCATGGATTGAGGAATAATATTATGAATGAATACTTGAATTGGGGATGCTCCTAAATCACTAGCGGCTTCCATTTGAGAATTATCTAACTTAAGCATAGTTGTGTATAAAGGTAGAATCGCAAATGGGAGATAGTTATAAACCATACCAATTAAAGTAGCTAAGTATGGAGCGTTACCACCATTAATTTGGAAAAATGTTAATAAGTCTCTAGTGGCACCTGTTCTGAGAACAAAGTTAATCCACATAGGCATAATAAATAAAAGAATAAGGACAGCAATGTTAATAAGTCTCTAGTGGCACCTGTTCTGAGAACAAAGTTAATCCACATAGGCATAATAAATAAAAGAATAAGGACAGCGTTTTTATTATATTTCTTGCTCGCTAAGAAGTAGGCTACTGGATAGCCAATTAGTAAGCATAGAATTGTGGTCTGAATGGAGATGAAGAAACTCATTAATATAACATTCAACTTAGTTGGAGTTGAAAAGAATTTGATCATCGCTTCAAAAGATGGAACACCGTTAGCATCACTGAAAGCATAGTAAATAATAAGTACGATTGGAATGAGTACAAATAATACTAAGAAAATGACGTATGGAATTCCGAGATATTTTCTCTTGAAGTTA
>CACYJD010000201.1 GCA_902774655.1 uncultured Erysipelotrichaceae bacterium
GATTCCGATTTAGATATAGAACCATTTATTAAAGAAGCTAAAGAAAAGTGTGATCCTGCCTGCTCTTTCAATTTACTTTTGTCTCATCGTCCTGACCACTTAAAAATGTTTGATAAGTATGGATATGACTTAGTTTTAAGCGGACACACTCATGGTGGACAGGTAGGCATATTTCCATTAAATTTTGAGTATAAACTTAATGGTGAACGTAGATATATGACGGGTAAATTTGAGTTAGGAAACACGACTCTTTTAGTCTCAAATGGACAAGGTTTTAGTGGCAAAATGCCATTCAGATTCAAATGTCCAATGCAGTTATTAACTGTTACCTTTAAAACAAAATAATCTAAGGCTATTACAGTCCTGCAAAAAATTATCGATTCAAATCTTTTTGCGTAGTAATTTTGATTAAAAAAATAATATTTGAATCGATAATAAATAAATTATTTCTTATCAAAACAATTTATTAATTCACTTTCGTGATAGAATGTAGAACGTGTATAGCGAAAAAGAAACTATAAATACCGATAAAGTAACACTTGAAGATATATCGATTTTCAAGAATCAGTTTAATACTGAGAACAAAAAGAAAAAGAAAATTAATCCTATCTTCAAACTTATTTTTTTTCAAGAATCAGTTTAATACTGAGAACAAAAAGAAAAAGAAAATTAATCCTATCTTCAAACTTATTTTTTATCTTGTTTTCGTTATTCTTGTTAGTGGATTAGCACTTTATTTATCTTTAAAAGATAACTTTAGTGAAGTTGTCACTACTGTATCGAAAGCAGATTGGAGAGTAATTGTACTTATTATTTCACTTCTTTTACTTCAATATTTAGTGGATGGATTGATTATTTATATCTTCGCTAGACTTTATACTAGAGACTATAAATATCATCGTGGATTAGCTATTTATTTTATTGGCTTTTTCTTCAATTCTGTCACACCTGGATCCACTGGTGGACAAGGTATGCAGATTACAACGATGAAGAAGCAAGGTTTAAATATATCTCACTCCGCTAGTATTATCCTAATGGGATTAATGCTTTATCAATTTGCATTAGTTATTATTGGTTTATTTGGAATTATCTTTAAATGGGATGTTATTGCTACGATTGGTACATTTAATATCTCTTTATTTGGAGCGGATATTTCTATTCCTGCAATTCCTCTAACAATTCTTGGTTTTGCGGTTAATATGGGATTCATATTAGTAATCCTATTCTTAAGCTATTCCAAGCTTTTCCATAAGCTAATTACCAAGACTGGAATTAACTTATTAGCAAAGCTAAAAATACTTAAGAATCCCGAAAAAACTAGACAAGATATCAATATTTTTATTGAGAACTATAAGATTGAGCTTAGAAGATTATTCTCTAACTTAGCGGTTACTATTACGGTTACATTATTATTCATCATTGAAATATGTATTAAGTTTTCCATTCCATTTTTTGCAGGATGGGCACTTAATGGTTTTGGTCAACTTCAAGATATAGCGGGTAATTTAATCTATAACGGAGCGGGAGAAGCTATCTACTCCACTGGTACATTATCAATAGGATCATTCTTTGACTCTATTTTACTTAGTAGTTATCACCAGATGACCACTGGTATTATTCCTATTCCAGGTGGTGCTGGTATTAGTGAATACTTCTTTAACGTTATTTTTACTAACTTCTTTAATAGTCCTCAAGTTACTACCGCTGCTCAGATTATGTGGAGATTTGCGACATATACCTTAGGTA
This sequence comes from uncultured Erysipelotrichaceae bacterium, assembly GCA_902774655.1. Lineage (GTDB taxonomy): Bacteria > Bacillota_I > Bacilli_A > RFN20 > CAG-826 > Fiminaster. The sequence continues at coordinate 1,747 of CACYJD010000201.1, forward strand.
TCATCGTTAGTGGCTTCGTAGTAGCCTTCTATAAAACATCTCTTAAAGACACAGCGGATAATATCTCTAGAGAGGCATTTATGACTTATCAATATGAGACATATGAGATAAGAAAGCTTTCTAGTGAAGAGATGTATCATACCGCTCAATTTAACTTTAAAGAGTTCACTAAAAAGCTTAGAAGAGACAAGTACCGTATGAATAAATATCAAAGAGAACAGAATAGACAACAAAGGAAAGAAGAGCGACAAGCTATTATTGACGCTAAACCTAAGAAAGAAAAAATACGTAAAACCAAGAAGGTTGATAATTATAATGATTATGACGATATTTCCGTTTAAATAAAAAATAATTTTATATCTAAGATATAAGGCAGCAAGAGCTGTCTTATTTTTTTAATTTCATCGGTATATATAAGTATGAGGCAAAAAATCATTACTAGATTACGAATTGGAAAAGCGAAAGTCGCGATAAATTTAGGAGATGAGCGGCTTAGCGTTTCATATGGAGCCTACCTTGATTACCGTTTATACGTTGGCAAAAAACTAAGCGAAGAAGATATCAAAAATCTACAAAAAAGAACAGGTATTGACCTCAATTATAATTTTGCGGTTAAAGAAATTACTCTTAAGAGTACTTCAATCAAATCTCTTAAGAGCAAACTTAAAAAGAAGAAAGTGGGTGATAAAGATATTGATTACATATTTGAATTACTGTCTAAAGATGGCTTATTGAACGATGAAAAGAGTTTTAAAGAAATATATCAAAAACTTGAATCAAAAGGTATAAAGGAGGTGCTATTTGATAAAGGTTTTTCTGAAGAGTCAATTGATTCAGTTACATTTGATCATTTTAAGGAACTAGAAAGGGCTAAAACATTACTCCCTTCACTTGTAAAGCGGTATTTGGCTCATAATAATTTTCAGCTTCGTGTGAAAGTAGCGAATTCTTTAATGAGAAAAGGTTTTAGCCTATCGATTGCTTACGAAGCACTCGATTATATAGACAAAGTTAACGAAGAAGATGAATATAATAAACTCTTAATCGATTAGAAAGCGATTAAATATAAATTAAAGAAAAATCATAATGATAAAGATTTAGACAAAAGAGTGATAAAATATCTACTAAGTAAAGGTTATTCCTTTTCTTTAATTGAAAGGATCAAAGAATATGAAGTGGATTAAAGATTATGTAGATGGAGATAGAATCTTAGGAGAATTACTTATTAGTAATATCGCTAAATGTGTGACTGATAAGGGTCAAGTTTATCTCAATATATCTTTACAAGATAAAACAGGAAATATCGACGCTAAAAAATGGGATGCTTCCGAAGAAGATATCGCTACTTTAAGAGTGGGCAAAGTTGTAGATGTTGATGGTATTGTTAATACCTATAAAAATGCCTTACAAATGAAGATTAACCACATCGAAGTTGTCGAAGATATTTCTAAACTCAATCTACAAAACTTCCAAAAAGTATCTCCAATTCCACAAGAAGTATTAATTGAAAAACTTAATAAATTCTTAGATTCGTTCACTGATAAGGATGTTGAACTTGTAACCAAAACTGTTATTCATCATTTCTATGATAAATATATTTCATATCCTGCCGCTGTTAGAATTCACCACGAA
>CACYJD010000202.1 GCA_902774655.1 uncultured Erysipelotrichaceae bacterium
TGGTTTTTTATCAAAACCGTTGAGCATTTTATAACCAAGGTATGCAAATGGAGTTTGAACTGTATGAATTGAACCTTCTGCTAAATGCAAACCCATTGGCCAGTTATCAGGAATACCATTTACGACGTGTGTCATGCCAGCGTGAACAGCTCCTTGAGCAGGCCAAACATGTGTAGCGATATAAGGGATATCTTTATCAATATTTTTAAAAATAGGCACAAGAAGTTCACTGTTTTTCTGATCTTTGGCATTGTAGGAGATCTTTTTAAAACCTTCAGAGTTGAGTGGTTCCCATACTAATTTATTAAATAATTTTGATTTTTGTGAGATGCGACTTGCTAAGCTATACATATCGTTTTGTTCGCGAATCATCTTAGCACCTGTTGCATCGAAACTCGCTAAGTCTAACCAATAAGGTGTATATCCAAGAGCTCTTGCACAGCTAGCCATAGCAATGGAGATTCTATAGTGGCCAAAGCCCATTCTGATGTTGCCGACAATTAATGCTTTATCATCAAACTTTTCGTTCTTATCTTTAAAAACGATATTGCTTGCACCGATAAAATCTAATGTTGGGATAGGTTCAAATCCGATCTTCAAATCCGATCTTATAATCCTTTGATGAATCATCACCATATTTTTTGATATATTTTGCCTTAGATTTTTCTACACTTTTAATAACTTTTTTTGGCATTTCGTTGCCAAAGATTACTGAGGATTTATCCATTATCTAATACCACCTAAGAATACATTTTCTTTAATTCTATATAGGAAAACAGCAATTAAGCATGAGATTTCTGATTCTTTATCAATTCCGAAATCTTGTCTAATAACTTCTCTTCCACTTAACTTTTTGCATAATTCGAGTAAAGCATGAGTGGTGGAGTAATAGAATTCATCTTTGTTAGGTAATTTACGAAGAGTCCCGTCCTTTTGGCCTAATTCATATGCTTCATCCCATAATGTTTTGAAGTTATCAACACCATTTTCGTAGACACCATTAGCATCTGGATTATTTAATAGATAAGCATCAAGTTCTTTAATAAATTTAAAGAATTCATTATGTTCTGCAAAAATACGCTTATAGGAATTGTAGAATAATTCTAATTTCTCATATCCAGTTTTAGCGCCAGTTAAATCAAAGTATTTTGTTAATACAATTTTTGATAAATAGTTAGCTGAGCTTGCAACTAGATTAGCCTTGTTTTGGAAGTGGCGGTATACTGTGGCTTCACCAATACCAATACGATCGGCAATATCTTTGATTGTTACTTCCGCAATGGATCTTTCGATAAATAGTTTCGCAGTAGCGTCTACTACAGCATCATGTTTTGCTTGTTCAATTACGTTCATTGTTCCTCCAATAGATAGTTTTTCTATCATTTTGAAATTTCTACTCTAATTTTAGTCAATTTAAGATATGTTTAAAACTACAAAAAGAGTGGACTATATGCCGATAATTGCCATGTTTACTCTTTCGTCTATGCAAAAACATCAATTTTATTGCTTGATTTGATAAAGAATGAAAAATAAGCATAATTTTCGCTCTTTTGAAAATTTTCATTTACTTATTAAAGTAATTGAATAGATATGCTAAACTTATAATCGCTTATGAGCAGATATTTTAGAACACTTATTAATCCAGTTGGTTTAGGCTTCATTATTCTTGGAGTTTTAGTTTTAATTGCAGGTGCAATCGTTCTTTTATATTTGTTTATCTTTAGAAAAAATAAATATCGCAAAAACATTAAAGAATTAGATAAGAAGTTCTCTTATTTACATTCCTTGCTTATTGGCACAGTTGCGCAAAGTATCAAACGTCTAGAAATTATTTCTAGAACAAATCTTTTATATGTTGATACATACACAACATACCAAAGAAGATTTAGAGATATTCGTGATAGACATGATAGTAATGCACAATCTACATTGAATAATCTTAAAGATTTATTGGATGACAAAGATTATAGAAGTTTAAAAGAGGCTTTACCTGAAGCAATTGACACTATTGCAGCGTATGAAAAGATTGTTACAACCTTAACAACCGACATCATTGCGGTTATTAAACCTGAAGAAGACGCCAGACAAGCTTCCTTAACTCTTAAAGAGAACCTTAGAAGAATTAAACAAGATTACTATTCAAAAGATACAGAACTCGATTTAGTTAAAGAATCCTTTGAAGAGATCTTTAAGCTTATTGACGATTTATTTACACAATTTGATGATTATCTTGAAAGCGCTCAATATGAAGACGCTAATGCGATTCTTCCTAAAATTGATGGTATTTTAGTTCAAGTCAGTAGTGCTTTATTAGAGTTGCCTGAACTGTGTACATTAGTTACTTCAGTAGTTCCTGAAAAGATTGCTTCTTTAGAAAATACATATAAGGAATTAACTGATCAAGATTATCCTCTTCATAACTTAATGGTAGGAA
>CACYJD010000203.1 GCA_902774655.1 uncultured Erysipelotrichaceae bacterium
CAGGACTAGAGAAGATTAAGTAGTTGCCTAAAACTGAAGTCATGCCATAGGCAGCTTCACTTGGATTGATACATAAAAGAATAATAAATCCAAGGATTAAACCTAATAAAGCACACCATAAAGATGTAACAACTGTTTTGGTTGCGTCTTTTTTAAGTAGGGAAGATAAAAACAATTTAATTTTGTTCATGTTTACCCTCCTTAATAGCGTTTACGACGTCTTTTTTAGATCCAGACATATACAAACCAAGTTTTTCTTTACTTGTTCCTTTAGGAGAGAATTCTCCAACAATTTTACCTTCATACATAACTAAAATACGGTCTGAAAGAGCAAATACTTGGTCAAGTTCACTTGTAACTAATAGAATCGCTTTATTATTTTCTCTTTGTTCAAGAAGTAAAGAGTGGATTGTTTCAATTGCTCCTATGTCTAAGCCACGTGTAGGTTGAACTGCGATTAATAAATCTTGGTTACGTTCAATCTCTCTACCAACAATGATTTTTTGTTGGTTACCACCAGACATACTTCTAACAACAGTATTACCATCTCCACTAGAACGGATATCATATTTTTCAATTAAAGAATCACCAAAATCTTTGGTGGTTTTTTCATTAATGAAAAAGTATTTTGAGAACAAGTTCTCATAATATCTATTTAAAACTGAGTTTTCATAGATGGAATAATCTAGAATTAAGCCATATTTATGTCTATCTTCTGGAATATGAGAAATACCTGATTTAATCTTCTCTCTAATTGAGCAATTAGATATATCTTTTCCATCTAAAGTAATTAAACCCTCATTAATTTTCTTGATTCCTGTGATACCGTAGATGATTTCTTGTTGACCATTTCCATCAATACCCGCAAGAGTAACTATCTCGCCTTTTCTAACATTAAAGGAGACATCTTTAACGATTTTCTTTTTGGTGAATGGATCAATCATTGATAAATGTTCAACACGTAATACTTCTTCTAGTGGTGTTTTATCAGTCTTTTTGATGAATTCTTTAACTTTTCTACCCACCATTAAAGCGGAAATCTCTTCTTTAGAGGTCTTTTTAGTTTCTAAGGTATCAATATATTTACCTTTTCTAATAACAGTAATTTCATCGCTTACCTCAAATACTTCATTAAGCTTGTGAGAGATAAAGATAATTGACTTACCTTCGTTCTTAAGATTCCTTAAAATCGTTAGGAACTCCTGTATTTCTTGCTCGGTAAGCACCGCAGTGGGTTCATCAAAGATCAAAATATCATTCTTTCGATATAGCATCTTAAGAATCTCAACCTTTTGTTGCATATCTACGGAGATATCTTTGATTTTCTTATCTAAATCAACATGTAAATCATATCGATTAATGATTTCTAAAATTTAAAGATGTGTTTATTTAGATAATTAAATGATTTCTTAAAGAAATTAGGGTTATCCTTATATTCTTTTAATGGTTCATCACCAAGGATAATGTTTTGTAAAACAGTAAAAGTATCAACAAGTTTAAAATGTTGATGAACCATTCCGATATTTAATGCTGTTGCATCGTTTGGATTGGTGATTCTAACGACTTTTCCATCTTTTTTGATCACACCTTGATCAGGTTCATATAAACCAAAAAGAATGGACATTATAGTGGATTTTCCCGCTCCATTTTCACCACAAAGGTTATTGCTATTTAATTGATCCATTGTAGGCCACCTTTGTGTAAATGCTGACAGTTGGCTCATTGCTAATATCTGCGGAGACAACTTTCTCTCCATCCATAATTTGTTTTACTAATGTTTTATAGTCATCAATTGTAAAGTTAGGCATTCTCCAATTATCTATTGGTAATTGAACATAGTTGTGTTCTGGATGTTCACTTGATACTAAACCGAGATAATTGATTCCTTTTTCCCAGATTTGTTGTCTATATAAAGCTTCTAATTTATCAATAACGGTTTGCTTAATACCTTTCATTGCACTGGTAATGCAGATACCTTCTTTATAATCTCGATCAATGATTGGAGCTTGATCGCTGTCAACACCAATCATATAGCGACCATTTTCTTTAGCGGCTAAAGCGACAGAAGTATAAATACTTCCTCCACAAGCAAATACGATTTCAGTATTTTGCTTATACCAGTTATCGATATATTTAAAGATCTCGCTATCTCCGAAGAATTGACCTCCATAGACATATTCAACTTCGACATTGGTCTCTAGTTCTTTTGCGGCAGAGTCAATGCCTTGGACATAGCCATATCCAAACCTAATAACTTGAGATCCTTCCATACCACCTAGATATCCAAGTTTACGATATCCATCTTTAACTGCGGCATAGCCTGCTAAGAAACCGGCTATTTCTTCGTGGTAGTTATAAACTGTAACGTTATCAGGTAAAACAAAACCTTCCGGGAAGTCGAATTCGCTAATATCTAATCCAATGAATTTAACTTCTGGATGTTTAGGAGCAACTTCAGCAATAGGGGCTCCTAAACCAAATCCAGGACATAAAATAACATCATATCCTCTATCAATTGCTAGTTTTATTGATTTGATACGTTCAGCATCTGATAAACCAGATGGTTTGTAATAATTGAATCGAATACCGTTTTCATTACACCATTCTTTAGCACCTTCGTAGCAGGCTTGGTTAAATGAAGCGTCATTAACATCACTGAAGTCGGTGACCATCGCCACTTGGAATGCTTCATCTTTATGTTTGCTTAAACTTCCTATAGTAAAAACCGCAGTTAAAAATACAGTTGCGGTCACTAATAAAGAAATCAGAATTTTCTTCATGCGTATAATTGTAAAACAATTAGATATAAAAGTTTAGGGGAAATAAAATAAGCACCATATAGTCGGCTATTTTACTGTTTTCTTAACTATTTTATATGCTCCATTAGCTTTGTTAGCGGTAATAATTAATTTAGTTTTTACGCCTTTTTTAAGAGGAATAATATATTCACCAGTAGTGGGGTTATCAAATTTTGTTTCTTCATTTGTTGATAAATCAAAAAATGTAAAACATATCGAACCTCCATTATTAGTGACAGTCAATATTAAAGATTCTTCGTATTCTTTGTGGCCAGAGAAAACGTGAGTTATATTACAAGATAATAAACCATATTTTCTAGCGAGCTGAAATCTAAGTTTTTCCATTGTAGATAACCCTATTAATTATTAACGAACATAGCCCCATTCAACTTGGCAATTGGAATTATTCCAACTTGTTTCCCATCCATCTGGTGTTGATGAAGCCTCACATTTAATAACACATTGTGTGCTACAACTATCAAAGGCATAGTTTTTAATAGTTACGCAGCTAGAAGGGATAATAACTTGTCTTAAAGAAGTGTTTTTTCTAAAAGCGTAGGATTACAGAAGAGCCTAAATCGATAGTCTTTATAAATGTGTTGTAATCGAAAGCGATATTATGAATTTTTATATCACTAATACCTTCAATTTGATCAGGGACCACTAAATTAACATTAGTTGTATCAGAAGTTAGACCAAGAATATAGATTTTTTCAGTAACACCGTTAGATGATTTAGCGTATCTAAATCCATCAATCTCACCGGACGAAACATAATCATAAACATATTGTTTATTTGTTGTAGTTGTTCCTGCCCAGTTACTCTTCCAACCTGATTGATTAATACTTGATTCAATTAATAAAGCCATCTTTCCTGAATCATCAAAAGCGTAGGCTTCAATTGTGGCGACACTTAAAGGAATAACTATT
>CACYJD010000204.1 GCA_902774655.1 uncultured Erysipelotrichaceae bacterium
ACAAATGGATAAATTATGGTCCATTCTCCCAATTGCATATACTTGGGTAATCGCCGCTAAAGGTGGTATGTCTGCTAGACTTGTTATCATTGCAGTGCTAGTAACTTTATGGGGAATTAGACTTACATTCAACTTCGCTAGAAAGGGTGCTTATAGCATTAAATTCTGGGAAGGTGAAGAAGATTATAGATGGGTTGTTTTAAGACATAACCCACTACTTAACAATAGATTCAAATGGGCACTATTTGATCTCTTCTTTATCTCAATTTATCAAAACGCATTGGTTTTATTGATTACTTTACCTGCTTTAGCATGTATGAATAGCACCACTCCTGTTAACTATATTGACTTCATTGCTGCAGGATTATGTGCATTCTTCTTAATTATGGAAACCATTGCAGATGAACAACAACATCATTTCCAAACCCACAAGTGGAATGAAATCAATGCTGGTAAGAAGTTAGAAGAACTCGAAGAGCCATATAATCTCGGATTTAATACCTTTGGCTTATGGAATCACGCTAGACATCCAAACTATTTATGTGAACAAATGTTCTGGATTTCCTTATATGTCTTCTCAATTGCTGCAGGTATTGGCATCTATAACTACTCCTTATTCGGTGCAGCTTTATTAGTTACATTATTCTGTGGCAGTGTCACCTTTGGTGAAAAAGTGATTATATGAAGAAGACAACACTCTATATTCCATTTAAGAAATATAGAAAATAATTCAAAAAAACATATATAAAGTCGGGCCTTCCGACTTTTTTTCTTATTTTTAAAATATGTTTATTCAAACAATTTATAAAAATATATATAATATTTTCTATGAAAAAATTCTTTAGAAAAATGTTCTCACCTCTAATGCTCACTGCGCTTGTCAGTGCATTAGAAATTATTATTTTCCTCGCTATTTATAGTGTTTCTTATGTATTACTAGAAACAATTTCAGATACTATTCTTTGGAGTATCTTATTTAGAGTGATTACCTTCATTTTTGAAGCAACTATTTTACTTACTATTATTTATAGAAACGAAGATCCAGAATATAAGATTCCTTGGATTGTATTCTTAATCTTCTTCCCTGCTCTTACATTCATTATTTATTTAGTGTTCGCTAATCACGGATTACGTAAACAAGATAAAAAGATTATTGATCCAACTTATAACTATTTAAGTGATAAGTTCGCTCTTAACTCTAAAGAAGTTAAAGAATTCCAAGATAATGTCCCTATTCAATATCGCACTATCTTTAGATATCTAAGACATGTAACTCATTTACATAACTCTAACAATAATGAGATTACTTACTATAAAAATGGTGAAACATTCTTCCCTGCTTTAGTGGAGTCTATCAAGAACGCTAAAGAATTTATCTTTTTAGAATTCTTTATCATTGGAGAAGGTTATTGGTGGTCTCAAATTGAAGAAATCCTTATAGAAAAAGCTAAGCAAGGAGTTGAAGTAAGAGTCATCTACGATGACTTAGGTTCCTTTGGTGTCCTTCCAAATGGATATCATAAAAAGCTTAGAAAACAAGGCATTAAATGCTATAAATTCCATCCATTTAGACCAAGACTAAGTGGATTATATAACAATAGAGATCATAGAAAGATCGCTATTATTGACCATGAAGAAGCCTATACCGGTGGTATGAACTTAGCGGATGAATACGCTAATACAATTAAAAGATTTGGTTATTGGAAAGACACCATGATTAAAATAAAAGGTCCTGGTATTGCTAATCTTATCGCTACTTTCCTTGAAAACTATCAATTAGCAGAACAAAAACTCAATCTTGAAGATTACGATAAGTACATAAATTATGACTATAAGCACTACGATGCACCTGGATATATCTATTTCTTTGGTGATGGTCCTGGAGCATATTCTAATAACCAACCAATTGGTGAAGAAAACTATATGCAAATGATTCAGGGCGCTACTAGATCTATTTGGATATCCACCCCTTATCTAATTCCTACATTTAGATTAAGAATGGCTCTTAAGAGTGCAGCTATGCGTAGCATAGATGTTAAGCTTTTTGTCCCAGGCATACCTGATAAAAAGCTTCCATACTTAATGGCGAGATCTGAATTTGAAGAACTTGTAAAAGCGGGTATCAAAATTTATTTATATAAACCTGGATTTAACCACGAAAAGCAAATGGTCGTTGATGATAGAATTGCTTTCTGCGGCACAATTAACTTTGACTTTAGAAGCTTGACTCACCACTTTGAATGTGGTGCAACCTTATACGATGTACCTTGTATTCAAGATCGCATTAATCAAATTAATTAGACCTCTTTTATAAGACAAAATGTCTCAAAGGCAGGACAGCCTGCCTTTTATTTATGATTTAGAATAATAATATTTCTATCCCTTTCTAGGACCAGTATTAACAACTACTATTCTCTTACTCATAGATTTATTAACTTCAATGCAATTATATTACAAAACACCCTTTTTGAAACATTGGAAGCATTTTCAAAGGAAAAAATGCATTTTTCCTATATTTGATAATTATTTGGTCAATTTTTCTTCTTCTAATATTATTAATATATAGACGCTTGAGCTATCGCGTATATGTCAAAAACTGTCATATTAAATTAATAAATGCTTGACAAAAATATTACTTAATAAGATAATACTAAACATCCAAACGGTTCACCGATTGG
>CACYJD010000205.1 GCA_902774655.1 uncultured Erysipelotrichaceae bacterium
TATTAAAGCTCCTAATAAAGAACACTTACACACTGTTAAAATTATGAAAGGTTCTATTAAAGTAGGAGATGAATTCTTACTTGAAATTAATAAAGAAGCAAGAGAACTCACTAAGAGAAATCATAGTGCTACTCACTTATTACAAAGTGCTTTAAATGAAGTCCTTGGTGGAGACATTAAACAAATGGGTTCTTACGTTGATAGTGAATATCTCCGCTTTGACTTCACTTACCCTACTAAGATCACCGAAGAAGAACTTAATTCAATTGAAGAACTTGTTAATAAATGGATCAGTGATTCAATTCAAGGAGACATTGAAGTTCTTCCAATTGAAGAAGCTAATAAGATAGGTGCTAAATCATTCTTCAGTGAGAAGTATGGTGACGATGTAAGAGTTGTCTCCTTTGGAGATATCTCTAAAGAATTCTGTGGTGGCACTCACGTTAGCAACACTCTTGAGATTGGTAGCTTTGTTATTGAAAGTGAAGAATCCATCGCTAGTGGTGTTCGTAGAATCGTCGCTAGAAGTAGCTTAAATGCATATAAACTAGTTAAAGAAAGATTAGCTATCTTAGATAATGTCGCTAAAACATTAGGTAGTAAATCAATCTATGAAATTGATAAGAAACTAGCTTCTACACTTGCTAATGAAGCTAAGAGTAAACACGAGAATAGTGTCTTACTTGATAAATTAGCCCACCAAGTCGCCAGTGGATTACTTTCTAAATTCGAATCCGTCAACGGATACGAATTATTAATCGCTAAACTTGATGAGAATGATTTATCATTCCTCAACAAGATTGGCGATGATCTTAAATCCGTTAAGACCAATTCTTTAATTGTCTTACTCGGAGTTAAAGACGAAGTATCCATTTCAGTCATGGTTAATGGAGAAGCATTAACTAAAGGTAATAAAGCTGGAGACTTAGTTAAATTAATCGCTACCCACTTAGGTGGTAGTGGCGGTGGTCGTCCAAATATGGCTAATGGTAGAGGTAAAGATACTTCTAAAGTTGATGAAGCTATCGAATTAGTTAAAAAGAATATTAAATAAATATGGAAAGATTTCTCGCACTTGATTTAGGCACTAAAACACTAGGAATTGCCATAAGTGATACCTTAGGAATCGCTCATGGCTATGAACAGTTTAATTTTGAAGTGTATAACTATAAGAAAGCGAGAAATCATGTTAAAGAAGTTGTAACTAAAGAAAATATATCCACGATTATCTTAGGCTATCCATTGCATATGTCAGGGGAACTAAGTGATCGGGCTAAATCTTGCATTAGATTTAAAGAGGATTTAGAAAAAGAGATTGAAAATGTTACAATCATCTTAGTGGATGAAAGATTAACAAATGATTAATGAAGATGAAATCATCATTAATGATGAAGATGGTAATGAAAAAGTATTAAAGATCTTATTTACCTATGAAAATGAAGAAAGAGGTAAATCATATGTCTTTGTGTATGAAGAAGATCATGAAGATGATGTTATGGCCTTCATTTATGACGAATCTACTCATGAATTATTCGAAATCGAAGATGATGAAGAATATCAAGAAGTAGAAGAAGTTTTCCTCGCTTATAGTGAAGACCCTAAGATTGAAGAAATAAAATAATTGATAATTAAATTAATTATTGATACACTCTAATACGATTCGAGGTATATAAAATGGCAACTGAGAAAATTGAACTTACAAAAGAAGGACAAGCTAAGCTTGAAAAAGAACTTCGTCATTTAATTGATGTTGATCGTCCTGAAGTTATTGAACAACTTAAAGAAGCAAGAGCACAAGGTGACTTAAGCGAAAACGCAGACTATGACGCTGCTAGAAATAAACAAGCTGAAATTGAAGCAAGAATTAAAGAAATTGAATTCCAACTCGCTAACGCTAAGATTATTTCTGATAAACCAAAAAACGCTAACACAGTCTCCCTTGGCAGTGTTGTCACTATTAAAGACTTAGAAGATAACGAAGAAGCAACTTACACAATCGTTGGTACAGTTGAATCTGATCCTGCGAAAGGACTTATCAGCAATGTCTCTCCTCTTGGTGCTGCCTTAATTGGCCACAAAGTAGGCGATGAAGTAGTGGTAAGAGCCCAACACGAATACAAAGTTGAAATCGTTAAACTTGGTAAATAGTTGATAAAAATATTTTAATAAATGCAGTCATCTTTAGATGACTGTTTTTATTTATATTGAAATTGTTGTCGTGTTTTTAAAATTTTCTCGGTAAGAATAAGTAGGAGGACAAAAATATATGAAAAAAGAACTCACAATCAATCAAACAAACGAACTCGTTACAGGAGAAGCTATTACTTTAGCGACAGTTTTAGCAATTGGCGCTATCGCAATCTTAGCAGTGGTGGCGTATAAGTTATTCGCTAGTAGTAAAGGTTCTACTCAAATGCCAGGTGGTTGGAAATTCACATGGAATCAATAACGTGTGCGCGTATACGTACGCGTTAAAATAATGAAAAGAAAGATACACTATCAACTTGCCTTTAATAATGATAGAAAAATCGGAAAAAATGTTAAAAAATTCTTGACTAATGCTTTGAATAATCTAATATAATCGTAATTTCATATAGGAAAGGAGATTTTAATTTATGAACAAAAAATTATTTTGTTTAGCTAGTTTAGCTGCTTTAACATTAGCAGGCTGTGGCGAAAAACCTGAGCCAACACCTGAACCAGGTCCAGGTCCAGAACCACAACCAACTGATCCTACAGTAGATGACTTAAAGGCACGTTTCGATGCTTTAGGTGAATCTTATAAGGCAACTCTTATGATTCCTGCCTCTGGAGACGTTGAAGCTTCTGAAGTTGGTATTATTATTAATGAATACTATACTTCCATTGTTGATGTTGCTGCTATTGCTGGATTTAACTCAGGCAAATATTATGCTGTCTTTGCAGATCCTGAAACAGAAGGTAGCTACGAAGCTGAATGGGGTGTTTATTATAACTCCCAAGAAGAGTATGTCGAAGAGGCATTACT
>CACYJD010000206.1 GCA_902774655.1 uncultured Erysipelotrichaceae bacterium
TTCTTACTAACCCATGGAGGCCACTCGAAAGCGGGAGGAGTCTCTTTAAAAGAAGAAGACTTTGAGAAGTTTAAAGTTAATATTTATAAGTACGCTTTATCTCATCCATTTATTGAAGAAGAAAAGCATCCAATTGAAATATCATTAGGGGATATCTCCACAGAAAACTATCGAATACTTAGGACATTCTCTCCATTTGGAATGGGTAACCCTGAACCAGAGTTTGTTATTAAAAATATCGCTTCTAAGAATTTAACTTATATATCTTTTGGCAAACATATATCAGTTAAGCTCACTATGAACACTAAATTACTTGGATTCAATATGCCTGAAGTAGAGGTGTGTCAGCATCCGTTTATCGATCTATACGGCTCTTTAGTTGAAACTAGTTTTAAAGGTTATAACACTATTGAGTTTAGAATTAATTCATATAAAGACTCTAATATATAAATATATATAAAGAATATAAGGTATAAAAAAAGATCATCCTGCCGAGGGGATGATCTTTTAATGTCAGTTTAAGCTAATAATTACTTAGCTGCAACGTAACCGTATTTGTTACCTTGAGCGTCAAGTAACCAGGCATCACCGGAAGCATCTGTTTCAAGTGTGCCGCTGTAGTTTTTAAGTTTAGCTTTGATGAGGACATCTGCGCCAACTACGACATTTTCACCATACCAAGCGATGAATTCATCAGTTTTTGCGTGACCACTCATATAGACTCTATAAATTAAAAGCATATTCTCATCTTCGACGCCGGAAGCATTGATGTAGAATTCGCAGTTATCATAAGATTTAGATGGAGCAGTTTTTAGTTTTGCAATTTTAGCTCTAATGAAATAAGTATCATCAGTTGATGCACCTGTACTTAAGGCAGAAACAATTGTCCATGCTTCAGTAAAGGTTAATGGATCGGTTTCGACTTTACCATGTGTATCAGTTGATGGATATACTTTTGTTGCATTTTCAACTTTAACAATTTTTGGGTCGTTACCAGTCATTTCATATGTGGTTCCATAAAGTGTGACTTTACCACGCGCGACGAATGTAGCACCTTTAAGAGCACTATTGGCTTTGTATGTCCAGTGACCTTGTTCGTCATCACCTTCTAAAACTAAGCTAGAATCAGCTTTGAGACGATAAAGTTTAAATTCTGGACCATCTTCTTCGCCTGTTCCAAGGGTAATGGTGTAGTTATCATATGAAGAATTATAATCAACAGCTAAAGTAACACCAGTAACGAAGTATTCTTCTTCGGTTTCCCCGTTGCTTTCAAGTTCTTGAACTTCTTCTTTTGCTAAAATTTCAGCAACTGTAAGAGGTTGTTCTAGTGAACCATGTTCAGGTTTAGTTGGAGTAGGTGCTGGTTTTTCACCACAAGCAACTAATCCTAGTGCTAGGAGAGGTAATAGAGTGAATAATTTTTTATTCATAATAATTATAAATAGCCTCCTTTCTCTATTACATTAACTCAGAAGTGAAATCGTACGTTTTTCACTTCCAAATTACTGATAACAGAAATAAGAAAAAGACTCGGCAAGAATTCTTTAGTCATTTTCTGTAATCATAATTAATATTATACAAGATTAAATATAAAATTTAATTGAGATAATTAGAAAAGATTTAAAGTTAAGATATATCCACGGATAAAATAAATAGAAATAATATGATACACTAATAACATGGTTTTAATACTTATCGGATTTATCTCAGCTTTACTAGGCAGTGCCGCCTTATATATCTTTACTGGATGGTATCAAGAAATAGCGAACCTATGGATGCCTTTTGTCTTTACTTTAGGCTTCTTTATCCTTTTCTTTATATTATTTGTATTATTCTTTGCGGTCGCTTCTTTGATATTACACAAAAAGAAAGAGGTTAAAAAACCTAATATGTTCTTTAATCTTTGTATGAGACAAACCGCTCAACTATTAATGTTCTTCGGCAATATTAAGGTTCATGTAAACAATAAAGAACTCATGCCAAAGAATGATAAGAATCATAGAATGATGATTATTTCTAATCATATCTCTAACTTTGATCACTTATCAATCATGGCAGCGTTCGCTAATTACCCACTTGCATCTATCTCTAAACCAGAAATGGAAAAAGTACCAGTTATCGGAACC
>CACYJD010000207.1 GCA_902774655.1 uncultured Erysipelotrichaceae bacterium
GTTTTTGAATGAAGAACTGTAACGTTGCAGCTTTCTTTTAATAATAAGTGGGCTGCAGGTTTACCAACAATGTTACTTCTTCCTAAAACGACAGCGTTTTTACCGACAAATTCAACATTTTCGCTCTTAAGATAATCAATTACACCCTTAGGTGTGCATGGAACGAATTTGCTCATTGGATGGAAACCATCAACATCTTTTTCAGGAGCAACTGCTAATTTAATTTTTTCCTCATCAATTTGTTTTGGAAGAGGCATTTGAACAATTAATGCGTCAATTAATGGATCTTTATTAATTTGATCGATTAATTTAAGTAAATCTTCTTCAGTTGTGTCGATTGGTAATTTAATGAGATTAGCGTCAACACCTATTTCTTCAGAATCTTTTAGTTTTCCTTTTACATAGGCATTAGAGCCTGCGTCCTCATTTAGTTGGATAATTGTAAAACGTGGCTTTCTTTTGAAAGTCAAAATTTCTTGTCTAAGGGCTTCCTTAGTTTCTTTAACATATTCTTTAATAATCATGCTTATATAATACAACTAAATCGAAATAAAAAAAGTATCTTTTACAAGATACTATTTTCGATCATCGTAATTAGCGATTAGTTAAGTACGCTAATTAGTAAGGCTAAGAACATGAAGACAATTGCGAATCCAAATGTTAAGTAGGTAATGACTTTCTCAGAACCTCTTTCTTTTGTTTTAACAAAAATGTTCATGCCGCCACCAGTAATAGCACCGGAAGCACCTTCGGATTTACCACCTTGGAGCAATGATAAAACAATGATGATTAATGCTACTACTAAGAAAATAATATCTAATGCATTCATGTTTTGTCTCCTTTGGCTACGCTAAATATAATTGCACAATCTTTTATTTAAAGCAAATGCTTTATTTATTTATAGATGCTTTTAACTCAAAAATGATGTCTCTAAGTTCAGCGGCTCTTTCAAATTCGAATTGTTTTGCTGCGGCCTTCATCTCAGATTCAAGTTTCTTAATTTCGCGTTCAATTTCTGATCTTGTTGATAGACCTTTAGTAAGTTTTTCAAATGTTTCTTCACTATTTTCAGTGTTCTTAATAGGAGCACGAATCTCCTTTTTAATGGTCATTGGAACAATGCCATATTCTTCATTGTAAGCATTTTGGATAGAACGGCGTCTATTTGTTTCAGTAATGGCTTCGTTCATAGATTCGGTCATTGTATCAGCATACATAATGACTTTACCGTTAGCGTTTCTAGCAGCCCTACCGATAATTTGGACAAGTGATCTAGTGCTTCTTAAGAAACCTTCTTTATCAGCATCAAGAATTGTAATCAACGACACTTCAGGAATATCTAAACCTTCTCTAAGTAAGTTAATACCTACAAGAACGTCATATTTTCCTTTACGCAATTGGTAAATAATTTCACTTCTCTCAAGGGTTTTTGTTTCGTTATGTAAATAAGCAACCTTGATTCCTCTTTCCTTAAGATATGCAGTTAAATCTTCCGCCATTCTAATGGTTAAAGTAACCACCATTGTGCGTTCATTTTTCTTAATTCTTTCTGAAATTTCATATATAAGGTCGTCTATTTGACCTAAAGTTGGTCTTACTTCCGTCGTCTATTTGACCTAAAGTTGGTCTTACTTCCACAACTGGATCAAGTAATCCTGTAGGTCTAATAATTTGCTCAACAACTTCATGATTTGCCTTCTCAAGTTCATAGTCTCCAGGTGTAGCGGATGTACAAATTGTTTGAGGCATTAAGCTTTCAAATTCTTCAAAATTTAATGGTCTATTATCTAAAGCGCTAGGTAATCTAAAACCATATTCAACAAGAGTTAGCTTTCTTGATCTATCACCGTTGTACATTCCTCTTACTTGGGGGAATGTTACGTGAGATTCATCCACAACTAATAAAAAGTCTTTTGGGAAGTAATCCATCAAAGAGAATGGTCTTTGACCTTCTTTACGTTTATCGATATGTCGTGAATAGTTTTCAATTCCTGGGCAAATACCAAATTCAAGCATGTTTTCCATATCTTGTTTGGTTCTCATTTCAAGTCGCTCTGCTTCTAAAGGTTTATCATTATCTTTAAAGAATTTGAGCCTTTCTTCTAGTTCTTGTCCAATAGTTACAACAGCTTCTTTAATACGATCATGAGTTGAAGCGTGGTCATATGCTGGGAAAATAGGATATGTTTTGTAATATTTACGCACTTCTCCAGTTAAAATATCACATTCAGTAATACGCTCGACTTCATCTCCAAATAACTCAATCCTTACAACCGTTTCTGCAGTTCCTGGAGGGCAAATTTCAATAATATCTCCTCTTAATCTAAAAGAACCTGGCTTTAAATCGAGATTATTTCTTGTGTATTGAGCATCAACTAATCTAGCAATAAACTTTTGAATATTTATTTCTTCTCCTTCACGAATATCAAAAACTAAATTTCGATATTCATCAGGATC
>CACYJD010000208.1 GCA_902774655.1 uncultured Erysipelotrichaceae bacterium
ACATTTCTTGCAAATCATACCAATATTCTAGCAATCTTTTGTAAATTACAAAACATTCTATAATTTTAAAAACAAATTTTATATAATTCTTACTATGCTTAAACAGACACTTTTACCTATATTACTAGCTTTATCCGCTATTCCAGCCACTGCTACTAGTGGTGTTAAACCAATATCAAAATCAGTATTTATTCCGATTGGATGCAGTTATATTTCTAGTCTTCCAAAAAATAATATAGACTTGAGTGACACTCCTGATGAAGACATTCAAGCTTATTATTCGGAGTTAATTGATTATGAAGACAGCGAGTTAAGAGGTACAAATTTATTAAAAAATTTAAAACCTATTCTCTATAACATGAACTATTACTCTTATGATGATGTTTGGGGAATGTATGAAATTACAGATAGAGACTGGGTTGATTCACCAGTAGAAGATATTGAGAATTATGACTCTAGTAGAAACATCATTACTTCTTATAAATATGGTACCTCAGTAAATACAGATAAAGGTACTAACCCATATATACATACTTTATATAGAAATAAGAATAGTGATGGCACTACAGTTGAGGGTGGTAAGTTAGGTGCATGGGATGATCACAAGAATAGTGGTCATAACCGCGAACACGTATGGTGCCAATCTAGAGGATTTAAAGCTGTTCAAGCAGAAGATAACGCTGGCGCTAAAGGTCCTGCTGGAACTGATGTTCACCACTTAATTGCAGGAGACGCATTTGTTAATCAATCAATTCATAATGCTTATCCTTATGGAAATGTAGGTTCTGTCACTACTGATGCAGGAAGTAAATTTTCATATGATAGCGGTAACCTTTTAGGCAGATGGGCTAATGACGAAAGCTATCAAGTATTTGAACCACAAGATAGTGATAAAGGCGATATCGCTAGAGCATGTTTCTATATGGCTGCAAGATATAACAACTACGCAGAAGACGAAGGTGTTATCTCTAAATTTGAGCCATTTCTAGAATTAGTTGAGACACCTTATACCGATTATGATTCAAGTGTTTATTCTACTGATACCACCACTGCAACCATGGCGGTATTATCAGACTTACTTGAATGGCATAAATTAGATCCTGTTGATGAATATGAGATCCATAGAAACAACTTAATCTTTAATAATTATCAATTTAATAGAAATCCATTTATCGATTATCCAGAATGGGTTGATTACATTTGGGGTGATCAAAAAGATACAGGAGTTGCAGATCCATATAGCGATGTTATTAATGGCTATAAAGAAATACTGTTAATGGAGTTTCAATTAATGAACAAGCAGTGTATATAAACTCAAATAAAATGATTCTTCAAAATTCGAATAATTCATACATATATAACACTGTTTCAGTTGGATCAATTGAGTCAATCACGCTTCACTATTCAAGCAGCATTGCACAATCTGCTAAAGTTGGAGTGTATTTCGGTAACGAAGAACTATCCACGAGAACAACTTCATCACAAATTAATCCAAATAGAATTGATTATGAAGATACATTTACACCTCAATCCGCTGGAGAATATGGCTTTTTTCAAATCACTGCAAGCGGTGCGAACGTTCAACTTGATTCCATTGAAATTAAATTAAAAGAGACTGCAAAAATTACCTTAAATGTTAGTGAAAAAACTCTAGTTGAAGATGAAACTTATCAGCTTAGAGCCAAATCAAATAGAGATAATATTGAATTCACATCCAGCGATACTCATGTTGTTAGAGTTAACGAAGATGGATTATTAAGAGCAATGTTTCCAGGAACCGCTACTATTACCGCATCTGTCGAAGGAGCATCCGCTACATGTGATATTACTGTTACAGCAAAAGTAATTACTACCCCTACTAACTTTAAACTTATCACAAATGCAGATGAATTAATGGAAGGTACACAAGTTATTCTTGCAGGTAAAAGAAACAGCGAAGTATATACAGCTGAAACATACGACACAAGTAACAATAACTTAAAAGTTAAACAAGCCACAATCAGTGATGTAGACTCCAAGTACATCACACCAGGCGAAAATAATGGAGTTTTTACAATCGGAATTAGCGAAAACGGCTATGCTTTTAAAGATGTTAATAACAAATATTTGTATGCCGCTGGTGGTACATCAAACAATTATCTAAAGTCTAAAACAACATTAGAATCAAGATCATACTGGAACATAACTGTTGCTGGAGGAACTTTCGAAATCACTTGTAATGATGAAACCGAAGGCTTGCATGGGACAATGAGAATGTACACAAACTCAGTCATTTCATGCTACTTAGGTGATAATAACAACCCTGTACAACTCTATGCTTTAGTTAAAGAAAATGTTCAAACATTTGTAGATAATTACCTATATTTGGATACATACACCGAAAGTCTTGGTTACTGTAGCGATACTGAACATGCATACTTCTCAAAAGCTAAGACACAATTATTAGCGATGGGTGATGCATATATCAAAACTTTCCAAGATGATGACAGTTTTAGCACTGCTCAAGAAAGATATGAAACCTGGGCGACATTCAATGACGAATATGCATATAAACCAGGTGGTAATAATGTCGTTTTACTTGAGAACCTATTGATTAATGATGATAAAAATAGAAATTTATTATTCATTTTTGCTACCGCTTTAGCAGTCTCAACTCTCTCAGTCTTACTCT
>CACYJD010000209.1 GCA_902774655.1 uncultured Erysipelotrichaceae bacterium
GTTACACCAGTTGATCCTACTGAAGATAAGAGTGTTTCAACATACGTTTATCGATATGTAGATTTACCATCAATGGAAGGTAAGATTACCTATACATATGAAGGTAACGACATAATTGTTGATGAAACTAATAACAAGGTATGTGGCACTTTAGCAAATACATCCACAATTCTAAAAATGAGTAACGGCTCTAAGACATATAATGTAACAGTTAAAATAGTTAATAGAGCCTACTCCTCTAAGCATGCTGCTACTGAAACTAGTGAAGGTTGGTTTAATAACGTTAGTGTTGAAAAAATCTTCTCATCAAATAGCAAAAGAGACGAGAATATGGCTTCTTTTGCGGCTGGAATGGACGTCAGTAGCGCTAAAAAGTTATATGATGCTAATCAAAAATTCTATAACAGAGATGGTGTAGAAGAATCGCTATTTAGAATACTTAAAGATAGTGGAGTTAACTGGGTAAGACTTAGACTATGGAATGATCCAACTAACCATAATTTCGTCGAAGACGGAAAATATGTCTCTTATGGTGGTGGATCATGCGATTTAGAAAGTGTTACTTGGATGGCGAAAGAAGCTAAAAGATTTGGCTTAAAATTCTATTTAGATATTCATTACAGTGATTTCTGGGCTGATCCAGGTTCTCAAATTATCCCTAAAGCATGGGCTAGTTTTACAACTAGTGACCAAATGGCTAACGCTATTAAGACTTATACAACTGATGTCTTAAATCATTTAAAAGATAATAACGCTATTCCTGATATGGTTTCCTTAGGTAACGAAACAACCGCAGGTTTATTACTCCATTTACCTGGAGCTGATTACACAACTTATTCTTCTGATGGTAATCCTGGCTATAACGCTAAAAAAAGCTCAGCTAGTGATGCTATCGCTGGAAAGATGGGCAGCGCTAACTTTGTTAAATATATCAAAGCGGCGAATGATGCGGTTAAGACTTTTGATTCAAAAATCTTAACAATGGTTCATGTTGCTAAAGGTTTAACAGCAGTGGACACCATTAAGGGATATTACAATAATCTCACATCAGTAAATTACGATGTAATCGGACTAAGTGCTTATGCTTATGGTCAATGGAATGGAAGAACTTCAATCTTATCTAGTGGATTAGAAGGTATTGCTTCAGCGTTCCCAACCAAAAAAGTTTGTATCGCTGAAACAAGCTATGGTTATACATTTGAAACTGATAATAATGTTCAAAATAACTTCAAAGCCAGTGACCCAGATAAAAAGATTCAACCAGTTGGAGATTACACAACAATTAATATTCAAACCCAAGCTCAAATCACTAGAGACGCTATGAAAGCAGTAGCGGACTTATCTAACGGATTAGGCTGCTTCTATTGGGAAGGAGCTTGGACCGCTACAGCCTTCTGTGGCTGGGGCGACAAAACTAGCAAATGCGTTCAAACTAATCAATCCTTGTTTAGTTATAACGGAAAAGCACTAGGTTCTTTAGACCTATATAATCAAATTTGGTAAAATTAGAAAGGAGATTAAAACTATGATTTCTAAAAAATTACTATTATTACTCGCAAGCGTAGGTTTACTTGCTGGACTACATGTATGATATTAAGATCGTTTGCACCCCAACTTATAACGGATTTACATTATTAGATACAAACGCTGTTTGGCTAGGAACCGCTATTGGTGGAGAAAATGGTAACTGGGCAACTTATAAATTAGAAAAACAAGAAGACGGTACTTGGACTATTGATTTTAAAGATGTTGAACTTGGTTCATATGGCTATAGTTTCTATTTAGCAGAAGTTAATTCAACTAATATTTGGGATGTAAAGTATATGAACACTGAAACAAACACTGAAACAGTCGATAATGTTCCAAGAACATTCCTTGTTGATAGTGATAAAACTTTCACTGTTCCCGCAACATTTACCGCTCAACCTGTTCCAACTGCAGATTCATTAACTGTAAATTTATCAATCAGTAATTATACATGGACAGAATGGCCACAAATTGTATATGCAGAACAGGGCTCTGCTTCAACTGCATATAAATATATTTCTGCTACATCTCAAGATGCTGATGATCATTCTAAGTTCGTATTTGAATTAAAGAACTTAGAGAAGAAAACATACTCCTTCCACTTCTCACTTTGGTATGAACAAGGTGGCACATGGCCAGAAGTAAGTATGTACGCACAAAATGGTGTTGAATTCCTTGTCGAAGTTGATGGTGAAACTGTTATTAAGGTTAATGGTGACATGCAACTTAACAACGAAGGCAGAGGCGTTATTTACGAATAATTGAATTAAATCACAAAAATTGACGGCAGAAATGCCGTCTTTTTTGTATTTTTAATTTATTAGTAATACAATATTTGCGAGGTATAAAGTTATGGCTAAATATTCAAAAGAATATCTTGAGCAAAGATATAACAAATTAAAAGATATGTTCCGCATTATGCTTCCATTAGGTATAGTAGCGGTTTCAGTAGGATTTACAGGATTTATTCCTACCATTGTTTTTTACATACTTTCATTAATTAGAGTAATTGAAATGGATGGAGATCCTGCATTTGGTTGGGAACTCGCAAAGGTTATCATTACATTTGTTAGTTTGATGTCGCTATGCGCTATTTTGTTAATTATAGGTATAGCATTAATTGTTATTAGAAACACACTTATTAGAGTTAAGATGAACCACACTAAAAGAGCACTTGATGAAGCTACCACAGATCTTGATGGCTATACTGAAGTCGTTGATAATCCAGAAGTAGTGGATAAAGAATGATGGATAAACTTCTTAAAAAGAATACTGATTCAATCGACAAAGAATCTTTCGTACATTTAAAAAGAAGGGAAGATATGGCCTTAAATGGTCAAAATCCTCGTTATATTGTTATTGCTTGTAGTGA
>CACYJD010000210.1 GCA_902774655.1 uncultured Erysipelotrichaceae bacterium
ATTGATCATCGAATTTATTATTCATCGCTATCAAACAAGATAAAAGAAAAGAGGACTAATGATATGAACCCCAAAAGTTGGACAACCAACTGGAGGGGTTTTTATTATGAGATGGACAAAAGAAGAAAAGCTCAAGATGGTGCTTGAGTACAAAAAGAATGGCTTTACACCTACCGTGGAAGGCTGTTCTAGAAAAACTATGTATGAACGTATTAGAAAGTGGGCAAAAGTTTATGATCTTTATGGCGAGAGTGGCTTGAAACATCGAAGTAGGCATTGGACTTACGAAGACAAAATAAATGCGGTTCAACGAGTTCTACATGGTGAATCATATGGTGAAGTTGCACATTCTCTAGGCATGCCTGTTGAAACACAAGTCCTTAATTGGCATCGAAAGTATTTAGAACTTGGGTGGGATGGTTTAAAATTAGATGGTCGAGGCAGGAAAAGAAAAATGGGAAATAAACCAATTAAACCATCTAAAAGTAAGTCTCAAGCAGAAGAAATAGTCGAACTTAGAAAAAGACTAGAATATCTAGAAGCGGAGAATGCTTACTTAAAAAAATTAGCTGCCTTAGTTCAACAAAGGAAGGCCCAAGAACAGAAGAAAAAGTAAAGGTTCTTGAGGAACTAAGGCAATCTTTTAAACTTAGTGTCCTTCTAGAAGTATCAAAACTACCTAGATCAACTTTCTTTTATACAAAAAAAAAAGAATGAAGATTTAATCAAATTAATAAAAGATATTTTCTTTGAAAATAAGAAGAGATACGGATATCGTCGTATCACTTTAGTTTTACAAAAAGAATATGCTTTGACTATTAACCATAAAAAGGTGAAACGGATCATGAAAAAAGAAGGCTTGTTTTCACCTATTAGAAGAAGCAAATATCGTTCTTATAAGGGAGAAGTTGGTAAAGTAGCGTCAAACATCATAGAACGTAACTTTCAAGCGGATAAACCAAATCAAAAATGGACAACTGATGTTACTGAGTTCCATTTTCCCTGGGGCAAGGTATATTTATCTCCAATCCTCGATATGTTTAATGGAGAAATAGTTTCCTATAGCGTTTCTAAAAACCCATCTTATTCTCAGACAACAGATATGTTAGATAAGGCATTCAGTAAAAATAAGAATCTCAGAGGCCTTATTTTCCATAGTGATCAAGGTTGGCAATATCAGATGAGAAACTATCAAAATCGTTTATCTGAGTTAGAGATAATCCAAAGCATGTCTAGGAAAGGAAATTGTTTAGATAACTCAATAATGGAGAATTTCTTTGGATTAATGAAAAAAGAAATGTTTTTTGATCATCAATTTGAATTTGATAATTATGAACAATTTAAGAAAGCTATAGATAATTATATCTATTGGTATAACAACAAACGAATTAAAACAAAATTAAAAGGACTGAGTCCAGTTCAATATCGGATTCAGTCCCTTCAACAGTCTATTTAGAAGTGATATGATTGTTGAAACATTTCAGTCCAACATAATGGGTTCACTTCAATTTGCGACTCTTCTAATTTATTGTTTTTGCTGTTCAGCTTCTTTTTGGGCTTTCTTTTCCGCTTTGGCAAGTTTCTTGTATTTGCGGCCTTCTTTATTGAAGTGATGTAAGCCTTTCCAGAAGTGACCATTGAAGATCATGATTAAGCCATCTAATTGACTCATACGGAGACCACCACCAGAGAATCTAGACATGCCTCTCATTGGTTGATGGACAACACCCATGACTAATGTATTCGCTAAGACACGATTTCCCATCTTACGGAGCACTCTTGTGAACCAAGGAATAGCTTTACCCACTAAACGGCCAATCCAGCGCTTAGAATAACGCAATTCGCTGAATGTGGTATTATAGTCGACAACCATTCTGTTCTTCTTATAGAAAGGAAGATCACCGTTAGGAATATCATGACCTAATAAGGTTCTGAATTCTTCATCTGGAATATCTCTTAATTTACCTTCAAAGTAATGTGGTAAATCTTCTTTACTATATGGCATTGTATTTGTGGTACCGATT
>CACYJD010000211.1 GCA_902774655.1 uncultured Erysipelotrichaceae bacterium
TTGTGTACCTTCTTGCCATGTCCAGAGTCTGAGGTTAACGAACTCTAAAGCAGTGGTGACATCAAGATATTTCATAACTAAGGCTGCTGGAATTTCATCAAAATATCCATAACCGAATGATGTGAATGGTGCGATCCAAATTCTTTGAACTTCTTCAACACCATTGATCTTACAGAATTCACTGAATGGAAGTGCTAAATCTTTAAGATTTGGGTTAACACCTTTGATGTATTTAGGGAATGATGTTTCTGCTGTAGCACCGCAGTGACCATCAACACCTTTAGAAATACCATAGTATTCACCTTTGGCAACGCCTAAGTGACCATAGCAGTCATAACCAACGTATTTTGTTTGCATGAGTTTATTAAGCTTCTTCATTTGTTTTTTGAGCTTAAGTAAACCAAACATCTTCTTAAATGAGAATTCTTCTTTTGGGTTAAATGGTTGATAAACTGTACCATCGAGTTTTCTAAACTCTCTTCTCATATTAGGTTCACCTGGTTTGAAGTCAGGACCTTTATGATAGTAACCACCGAATTCTTCTACTTCACTGACGGCGTGGTAGGTGATAGCACCCATAATAGCACCTGTTTCATAGGTTCTATTTTCTTCTTTGCCGTTATGAACGGTTTTAATTCTTGGAGACCATGCTTTACCACCAACTTTATTTAATTTTTCATAAATAACGTAGTCTTCATAGCCTTTCTTTTCGAGGTACATAGCAGCGGAAATACCAGCTGGACCGCCACCAATGATACAAACTCTTTCTTTATTGTTTGCCATACGATTCTCCTTATTAAACAATATTTAATAATATTATCTTACTTTAGAATAAATTTAAATTATTAATTTTGAGTGAGTAAAAATTCACAAACATTCGTAGTTATCGAATCTTTTTGATATTATAATTATTAATAAGACTTCATAATTTGAAAGGAATAATAAATATGAAAAAGATTTTTGTTGGACTATTAGTATTCTCTTCTATTTTTGCTATTACTGGATGTGGAGAAGCAGAAGATTTTGGTGAAGAAATCACATATGAACAATTTAAGAGCGCTCAAGAAGCTGTATCTAAAGTTACTTGGGGCTGGAAAAACATGAAGGTTACACCCGCTAAAGCGTTGAAGGACCATGCCTTTGCATTTAAAAGAAATGATAACTCAGGAGTGAACTATGGTTATATTAGAGGCAATGAAATAAACATCACAGGTTCTCCTAAATCAGGTTATGTTCAATACACCACAATGATTAATAATTTATCTGGATACCGTGTTACTTGGTTAAGAGGCGATAGAAACATGGCTTTATGGAACGAATTACCAGACAATGCATCTAGTTTAGGGGCGGATTTATATGGCGAAAATGCTGGCAGCTACGAGCATAAATTCTATGTGAGTGAAGATCGCTACACAGTAGTCGCTACATCTGGTAGGGATAAACGTGTATTCCAAATGGAAAAAGAATATTTTGCATTCTTAAGAGCGACCTTACTTGTAGAGGATTACACTAAAACATCTAAAGACGAATACGTTAGATTTGACTACGAATTAACTCATTATTAATTAGTATCTATCATGTTAACGAATAAATGCATCTCATTTTGAGATGTTTTTATTTATTAGTCAGTCATTCGTGTTATCATTGAGTCATGAATTTAGAACACTTAAAAGAAAATAATCGAACAACAATTAATCTACCTAAAAAGATAGACACTACTAATGTAGAAGAAGTAGAAGCATCTATTTTTAAATTACTTGAGGGGTGTGACTTAACTGATCACATCGAACTAAACGCTACAAAGTTAGACTACATCTCAAGTGTAGGCCTACGTTTAGTGCTTAAAATTAAAAAAGAATTTGATGATTTAACCATTACAAATGTAAGGCCAGAAGCTTATGAGATTTTCTCTATGACTGGCTTCATCGATATGATTGATATCCATAAAGCTCTTAGAGAAGTATCAATTGAGGGATGTGAACTTATCGGTAAGGGAGCGTATGGCAAAGTATATCGCTTATCTCCTGACACAATCGTTAAGTCATATTACAAAGGAAACACTATTGAGGATATCGATAGAGAAAGAAAACTCGCTAGAGAAGCTTTCTTACTTGG
>CACYJD010000212.1 GCA_902774655.1 uncultured Erysipelotrichaceae bacterium
CTCTTTGAGACTTTTTGATCATTTGAAAGAGGTTGAGTTCTGATATCTTTTTCATAGATTGTGGAGTATGGATAATTTTTAATTTTTGATGCATCCGCACCATAGTAAGTTAAGTATTCGTTACTTCTTTCATCTGGTGACATATACCAAGAAGCGCTAGAAATGTACTTAGTCTTATAGTTTTTTAACCACTTCGGTTCGTTTCTTTTAATAATTCCGCCATTTATATATAAACAGTAAGGAATATGGTGTTTATTGAGATATTTAATCGCTATCAATTCAGGTATATTTCGATACCCATTCATAATGACCAAATCATATTTATTCTTTTTTAAATGATTTTTAACACCTAATGTAAATGCATTTTCATTACCCAGCTTAATTGATTTTAGGAATATAGCTTTGAATTGTATTTTATTCTTATAAAAATCTTTATTTCTATCACTATTAGCGTTTCTTTCAAAGATTACAGTTAAATCAAAAGTTTTAGCTAATTCGTTAAAGAGATTAACTTTGTATGGGGCAGGGTGATTAAATACAATTAAGACCTTCATTGTTGTATATTATACAATTTTCTTTGTAATACTTAAAAGTTATAATACTCTTATGAATTCTTGGAACGAGTTATTTGCTGAATTATCAACTAAGGAATATTATCGTAGGCTTAATCAATTCTTGGATTAAGAATACGCTAATCATGTCGTTTATCCATCAAGAGATAACATTTTTAATGCTTTTCGATACACTCAAAAAGATTTGGTCAAGATCCATATCACGAACCTAATCAAGCAATGGGTCTAGCCTTCTCTGTGCCAGAAGGAGAAAAGCTTCCACCAAGTTTAGTAAATATCTATAAAGAATTAGAAAATGATTTAGGCTTAAAAATGAAAAATAGTGGAGATCTGCGCTATTTATCGTATCAAGGAGTGCTTCTTCTTAATGCTTATTTATCTGTAAGAGCCCACGAGCCCTTGTCCCATAAATGTAAAGAATACGAAAATCTATTAGTGGATATTCTCAAGTATATTGATCAATTAGAGCAGCCTATCGTCTTCATGCTTTGGGGAGGCTTTGCTAAAAAGTACGAAAAATATCTTCCTAATCCAAATCACCTAATTATTAAAGCAAACCATCCTTCACCTTTAAGCGCGAATAGAGGTGGTTGGTTTAATGAACATGTCTTTTCTAGATGCAATGAATATTTGATTACTAATTCAGTTAAACCTATTGATTGGCAAAACTAAAGAGTTCATAATATTTTTACCGGAGCTAACCATCAGTTGGCTGAGAGTAACTTATAGCAAGTTTAACGGAACCTGATTCAGGTAATGCTGACGGAGGTAACTATTTTTTATACCTCCGCATGGAGGAATTTTTTATGGAAGAAAAGGAATCAGTATTAGTCAAATATTATTATTTGTTTGCTGCTTTACTTGGTTTACTAGTCTTTATTGGATTTGCTTTTCCATTAGTAAACTATCACCCATTTTCCTATGATGCGGTCAATTGGACTTTCGAGGATAGCGAAAGAATAAAAGCAGGAGTAGGAGTTTTATTTGGCGATGGAGTCTTTGCTTGGGCTCTATTATATCCTTACATTTTGGTAATAGCGGGCGTTGTGTTATCCGTTTTATCTAAGCTCAATAAGAAACTGTTAATGCCAGCGATGATTTTATACTTTGTTGCAGGTATGCATTTATTACTCGCTGACGATCTTTTTGCTTTTTCGTATGCTTTTAATTCAAGAATCCCATATTTAGAAGAACTTAGAGAGTATCAATCCGAATATTGGTTTATGAGTGAAGCACAAACCGTAATTGATTCTAGATTAGAAGCTGGTGCAATTTTATCTATCGTTTTTGCATTTATGGCAGGCGTATTTAATGCTTCAATCTCATTCAGTAAGGAAAGCGTATCTGTTAGAGATATAACAGAAACTGGTGTTTTATTAGCTATTGCAATCGTTTTGGATATTATTTTCCATTACATTCCAAATTTACCAATGCAAGTTGGTTCAATTTCAATTGCATGTTT
>CACYJD010000213.1 GCA_902774655.1 uncultured Erysipelotrichaceae bacterium
TCCGTTAAGATAAAACCATTCTCTTTAACTGCTTCAATCCAGAAACGTTTAAAGATAGGTTCGCTATCTAAGATAACTCCATCAAAGTCAAAGAATAAATTCTTTAGTTTCATACCTACAATTATCAAGTATTTTTTTCTTTAAGTCCACGACGAAAAAACTATATCTACGATAAAGTTTTAAAATATTCACTGATTTAAGCACTAATCAGAGATAGATTGACTATAGTTTTGCCCAGTTTTCAATAAAGCCCAAACAATTCGAAGTATCTTTCTTGCTGTATGAGTTAAGGCACAAATTGGATGTTTTCCTTCACTCCTTTTCCTTGAATAAAATTCTGCGATTTCAGGACAATGAATACGAGCTTTCTCCGCTGCTTGGAATGACGCATATCTAAGCAAAGGCGATCCTCTTTTTCTAATCGCCCCATGCTTTTCAATTGTTCCAGATTGATAAACTCTAACATCTAGTCCTGCAAATTTAATTATTTTATCCGCGCTTGGAAATTGAGACGCATCTCCTATTTCACTAATAAGTAGTCCGGCTAAACGGTAGCCAATTCCAGGAACAGTTAATAAGTTAGGCGATGTTTCGTCAATTAAGGGGATTAAAAATTCATCTAGTTTATCGTTTCTTTCTTGAATGTTTCTAAGTTCTTTAATTAATTGGGTTATTATTTCTTCGGTTTCTTGGAACGAAACACCAATAGAATTTTTAGCAATATTTCTAAGTTCGTTGAATTTAATTAAAGAAAACGCTCCCTTTGACATTCTTTTAAGTTTCTCCGCTGTTTCGCTTCTTGCATTAGAAAACTTCTTCGCGGATGGAAAATTCTCTACAAACCATAAAGTAGTCTTTGAATCAAAGAAATTACGACCTGGATATCGTTTAATATCATCTCTTTTTCTAAAGAAAGAAATTAATTCTGGAAATGATTCATCTAAATATCGGTGGAGATGATTAATCGTTCTTTCTTTGTCCTGGTGGAGAAAATATTTGGCTCTTGATATTCGCCTAATTCTTTCAATGTTGTATGATTTAAGCATAGAAGGACTGAATGGATGCTTTGATGCATATTGGGCAATAAGAAGTGCATCAAGTTATTAGCAATTAGATATCTAAATAAGCATTCATGATAATGGCCAGTTGCTTCCATCACTATTTGAAATAATGATTCAGATTGATCAATTGATTTAAATGCCTCAATTAAAGAATCAAACCCTTCTTTTGAATTAGAGAAGTCAAAGCTCTTTTTGATCACTTCTCCATTTTCATCGATGACGCAGCAGGTGTGCTTAAACTTGCTGACATCAATACCCACATAGTAAGTAGGCATAAATAAAACCTCCTTTTGGATAGTTACTTTGGGCAATTCGCTGAGCTTCCCTAACGTAATATCTCAAATAGAAGGTCGACGCCTCATCCTACAAACAACGTTTAATAGGGAAGCCGCGTCCTCAGTATGAAATCAGACTGTCTAGCAGTAAGAATATTATAGAGGTCCCGCGACTATCCTTATATATTTTACCAAGGAATAGAAATCAACCCCTAAGGGTCAATCAATAATGCATCCCTTGGATACATATATTGTTAATGAGATAAGAGTATTATAACTTTTAAGTATTACAAAGAAAATTGTATAATATACAACAATGAAGGTCTTGATTGTATTTAATCACCCAGCCCCATACAAAGTTAATCTCTTTAACGAATTAACTAAAACTTTTGATTTAACTGTTATCTTTGAAAGAAACGCGAATAGTGATAGAAACAAAGATTTTTATACCAATAAAATACAATTCAAAGCTATATTCTTAAAATCAATTAAGTTGGGTAATGAAAATGCATTTACTTTAGGCGTTAAAAATCATTTAAAAAAGAATAAATATGATTTGGTAATTATGAATGGGTATCGAAATATACCTGAATTGATAGCGATTAAATATTTGAATAAACATCATATTCCTTACTGTTTATATATAAACGGTGGAATTATTAAGAAAGACGAACCTAAATGGTTAAAAAACTATAAGACTAAGTACAT